>CAMYBO010000039.1 GCA_947254045.1 uncultured Granulicatella sp.
TTGAAAGGGTTGGATACTCACATGTATTTTGAATATACGGTAGAAGTTTCTTAAAGGGATGAAGCCCTTTTGGTATACCCTATCATTTATAGAACCCCAAAATATAACTCTATTAGACAGGATGGTTTTGAGTTTAATAGAGTTTTTTGTTTTGAAAATATTTGATTAAAAATCGGAGGTTATTATTTATTCTTATGAAAATTTCTGTTACAATACTGGTAATGACAAGTTGAGGGAGGAAGCGTTATGGACATTAAAATTGTAAAAAATCAAGAAGAAGGCGCTAAAGTTGCGTTTGAAGTTTTTAAAGAAGCTTATGAAAATGGAGCGAAAGTTTTTGGGTTAGCAACAGGTTCAAGTCCTCTTGGTTTATACGAAAAAATTCGCCAAAGCACATTAGATTTTTCAGATAGAGTATCCGTAAACCTAGATGAATATGCAGGGTTATCAAGTGAAGATGAACATAGTTACCATTATTTTATGAATGAACAATTATTTGCAGCAAAACCATTTGCTAAGAGTTATTTACCAGATGGTTTAGCAGAAGATATTGATGCTGAAGTGGAACGTTATGAAAAAATTTTACAAGATAATCCAGTTGACTTCCAATTGTTGGGGATAGGGAGTAATGCCCATATTGGATTTAATGAACCAGGAACACCATTTACACAAAGAACACATAAAGTGGCTTTAGCACAAGCAACGATTGAAGCGAATAAACGTTTCTTTGAACATGAAGAAGATGTACCAAGATTTGCTTATTCAATGGGATTACAATCGATTATGGATGCAAAACAAATTCTATTAATTGCATTCGGGGAAAAGAAGGCAAAAGCAATTTTAGATACGGTAAAAGGGGAAGTTACAACAGATGTACCTGCAAGTATTTTACAAAAACATCCAAATGTAACCATTATCGTTGATGAAGCTGCTGCCGCATTATTAACTAGATAATGAAATAGGGTATACATTTACTCGGGAAAAGGTTTGGAAGAAAAAGGAGAGCGATAAGATGGTAAAATTAGTTTTTGCTCGCCATGGCCAGTCAGAATGGAATAAGGCCAATCTCTTCACTGGTTGGGCGGATGTTGATTTGTCTGAAAAGGGGATTCAACAAGCAATTGATGCCGGAAAATTAATCAAAGAAGCAGGGATTGAATTTGATCAAGCCTATACTTCAGTGCTAAAACGTGCAATTAAAACAACGGATTTGGCATTGGAAGCTTGTGATCAATTATGGATTCCTGTTGAAAAATCTTGGCGTTTAAATGAACGTCATTATGGTGGATTAACGGGGAAAAATAAAGCAGAAGCTGCTGAAAAATTTGGAGATGAACAAGTTCATATTTGGCGTCGTTCTTATGATGTGTTACCTCCAAAAATGGATCGTGATGATGAATATTCAGCACATGGCGATCGTAGGTATGCGAAATTGGATGATTCTGTAATTCCAGATGCAGAAAATCTTAAAGTAACTCTGGAACGTGTTCTTCCATTTTGGGAAGATAAAATTGCTCCAGATTTAAAAGCTGGTAAAAATGTTTTTATTGGTGCACATGGGAATTCTATACGTGCATTAGTAAAACACATTAAAGGATTATCAGATGACGAGATTATGGGAGTGGAAATTCCGAATTTCCCACCTTTAGTGTTTGAATTTGATGAAAACTTACAAGTTGTTTCAGAATATTATTTAGGAAAATAATTTTCTAAATCTTTGAAACTGAATAGCTATACCCTAGGACTTATCGCAATATCGGTAAGTCCTTCATTATTTTATATAATACTTTTTATAATCTTAAAAAAATAGTGAAAGTAATTTCTAATTTTTAAGGAATTATGACTGGAAATAAACGAAAATTGAAATTACTTTCTAAAATCAGGACTAATATTGAAAATGCTTTCTGTTGGAATTATACTAATAAATGTAAAGGCTTTTATAAAAAAAGAGAAGGAGGCTGAATATGAGTATTCAAGGACAATTAATCGTATCTTGCCAAGCGTTGCCACATGAACCGTTGCATAGCGATTTTATTATGGCTCGTATGGCAGTCGCAGCAAAGGAAGGAGGAGCAAAGGGGATTCGTGCTAATTCTGTCGTAGACATCAAAGCAATTAAAGAAGCAGTAGATTTACCTGTAATTGGAATTATTAAAAGAGATTATGATGATGCAGATGTCTATATTACTGCCACTATCAAAGAAGTGGATGAGTTGATGGAAGCAAAACCAGAAATTATTGCATTAGATGCAACGATTTCTAGTCGTCCAAATGGACAAACGTTAGATGAGTTTTATCAAGAAATTCGTCAAAAATATCCAACTCAAAAAATAATGGCAGATTGTTCGACCGTTGAAGAAATGATTCATGCAGATGAATTAGGATTCGACTATATTGGAAGCACATTAGTAGGATATACCCACCAAAGTAAAGGGGATAAAATCGAAGCAAACGATTTTGAAATTCTTCGTGAAGTCTTAAAGGTTATCAAACATCCACTCATTGCAGAAGGAAATATTGATACACCTGAAAAGGTGAAACGAGTACTTGAATTAGGAGCTTATAGTGTAGTTGTTGGATCAGCGATTACAAGACCTCAATTAATTACAAAGAAATTTGTAGATGCGATTCAATCATAAAAGGAAAATGATTAGGGGGAAACCATATGTTTAAAGTTTTACAAAAAATCGGTAAATCATTTATGTTGCCGATTGCTATTTTACCGGCAGCTGGTTTGTTATTAGGGATTGGTGGTGCGTTGTCAAATCCAACGACAGTAGCTACTTATCCAGTGTTGAATAATAGTTTGTTACAAGCTATTTTCACAGTCATGAGTTCAGCAGGGGAAGTTGTATTTGCGAACTTAGCATTACTACTCTGTGTGGGCTTATGTATTGGTTTAGCAAAACGTGATAAAGGTACTGCAGCACTTGCTGGGGTTACTGGTTATTTCGTCATGACAGCAACAATCAAAGCACTTGTTAAATTATATATGGCTGAAGGAGCTTCAATTGATACAGGTGTAGTTGGTGCTATCGTAGTAGGTTCTGTAGCGGTTTATTTACATAATCGTTATAGCAATATTCAATTACCTCAATTCTTAGGATTCTTTGGAGGTAGCCGTTTTGTTCCAATCGTAACTTCATTTGCTTCAATTGTAGTTGGGGGTATTTTCTTTGTAATTTGGCCTCCATTCCAACAATTATTAGTATCAACTGGTGGTTATATCTCACAAGCTGGACCATTTGGAACATTCTTATATGGATTCTTAATGCGTCTATGTGGTGCAGTTGGTTTACACCACATGATTTATCCATTATTCTGGTATACAGAATTAGGTGGCGTTGAAGTAGTTGCAGGTCAAACTGTAGCAGGAGCTCAAAAAATCTTTTTTGCTCAATTAGCAGATCCAACACATGTTGGTCTATTTACTGAAGGAACTCGTTTCTTTGCTGGTCGTTTCTCTACAATGATGTTTGGTCTTCCAGCAGCCTGCTTAGCAATGTATCACTGTGTTCCAAAAGATCGTCGTAAAAAATATGCAGGTTTATTTTTTGGGGTAGCTTTAACTTCATTCATTACAGGTATTACAGAACCAATTGAATTTATGTTCTTGTTCGTAAGTCCAGTACTTTATGTTGTTCACGCATTCTTAGATGGTGTAAGCTTCTTTATTGCTGATATCTTAAACATTTCTATTGGGAATACATTCTCAGGTGGGGTTATCGACTTCACATTATTCGGGGTATTACAAGGAAATGATAAAACAAATTGGTTATTACAAATTCCATTTGGCTTAGTATGGAGTGTTCTATACTATGTTGTATTCAGATGGTTCATCGTTCAATTCAATGTTGCAACTCCAGGTCGTTTAGATGAAGAGTTAGCAGATGATGCACAACCTGTTGTAGAAACAAAAGATTCTTTAAAAGAAGATAGTGTTCGTATTATTGAAGCTTTAGGTGGATCAGAAAATATTGAAGATGTTGATGCATGTATTACTCGTTTACGTGTAGCAGTTCGTTCTGTAGATAAAGTAGATAAAGCAACTCTAAAAGCTATCGGTGCAGTAGATGTATTAGAAGTAAATGGTGGAGTTCAAGCAATTTACGGTGCGAAAGCCATTCTGTATAAGAACAATATTAATGAAATTTTAGGAGTAGATGACTAATCGTTGTCCAGACTCTTTCAAGCTAGGGGATGAAAGTCTCCTAGCTTTTTATTTTTTTGAAACACGAGAGTTGAAAAATATGATACACTAGCAGTAATGAAAAGATTAAGGGAGTAACAATATGATATCTTTTGAGAAAAAAGTCACACCATTAATTGAATCGATTTATGATACATTAACCCCTAATGAAAAAACAATTGCACAATATTTTTTGAAGCAAAATTCTACAGAAGAATCTTTATCTGCTAGAGCTGTATCGGAAAGATTGTTTGTCTCGATTCCGTCATTGACGCGATTTGCTCAAAAATGTGGTTATGAAGGGTATCGACAATTTATCTATGATTTCCAAGAAAGTAAAAAAGAGGGGCAAGTGATTCAAAATGATTTAACGAAAACTGTTTTATCAGATTATGAAGAATTACTATCGAAATCTTTTTCGTTAATTGATGAAAGCCAAGTCATTAAAGTGTGTGGTTTATTGAATAATGCAAAACGAGTTTATATTTATGGACAAGGGAGTTCAGGGTTAGCAGCTCATGAAATGAAATTTCGTTTTATGAGATTAGGAATGATTTGTGAGGCAATTACGGATTTGCATACCATGCTGATGAATCGGGTGCTTGTTGATGAACAGTGTTTAGTCATTGGGATTTCAGTTTCCGCGAATGCAAGTGTCGTAGAGGCGGTCCGTCAAGCAAAAAAACAAGGAGCAAAAACAGTTTTAATTACTTCAAAACGAAGTGAAGAAAGTGAAAAAGTTTGTGACGAATTAGTATTAATTGCTATGAAAAATGCCTTGGATCAAGGTGGTTTAATTTCACCACAATTTCCAATTTTAGTGATGGTAGATATCTTTTATAGTTATTATAAAGAGATTGATAAAGATTATAAGCATCATTTGTTCTCTAATACATTAACAGCTTTAGGAGCAAAAGAAGATAAAAAAGAATAGGATTTTAAGAAGGTAAAGGACATGAGAGCGCTCTGTTCTTTATCTTTTTATATAAAAATAGGATTTTTTCAAAAATATTTTGGTTCACCTAAAAAACTCTTGACGAGAGCATTTATTTAGGGTAACCTAAACATTAGCGTAGGAATCATGAGAGAAAGAAGGGGGTAGATTTATGATTAAAGTTGAAAATCTAGGAGTATCTTATGCAATGCAACCAAATGTTTTAAAAGACTGTTATGTAGAAATAAATGGACCAACAATCTTAGGAATTATTGGGCCTAATGGGGCAGGGAAATCTACTTTATTAAAAGCAATGCTAGGATTAATTCCGCATACGGGAAAAGTAACCTTTGATGGAGAAGCAGCGAGTCAATCGTTAGGGAGAATTGCGTACGTTGAACAAAAAAGTAATTTGGATTTTACATTTCCAATTACGATTCGTGAATGTGTCGCATTAGGAAAAACGGTTAAAATGAAACCATTTCAACGTTTGAAAGCTCAAGATTGGAAAGATGTCGACGAAGCGATTGAAGAAGTTGGTTTGACAGAATTAGCCAATCGTCCAATTGGAGCATTATCTGGTGGACAATTTCAAAGGGTATTATTAGCACGTTGTTTAGTACAAAAAGCAGACTATATCTTCTTGGATGAACCATTTGTTGGAATTGATATGATGAGTGAAAAAGTGATTATGACTTTAATTCGTCAATGGAAAGAAGAAGGTAAAACAATCTTAATGGTACATCATGATTTATCGAAAGTACGTGATTATTTTGATCAAGTGATTTTAGTGAATCGTGGAATTGTAGATAGTGGAAAAATTGAGGAAACATTTGTTTCTGAAAAAATCAGAAAAACTTATGGTGGAGAAGTTTTTGTAGCACAAGGGGGACAAAGTCATGAATAATTTTTTACAAGGATTAATGAATTATCATTTTGTGCAAAATGCATTAATTTCTTCCGTTTTAATTGGGGCAGTTGCAGGAATGATTGGATGTTTTATCATTCTTCGTGGAATGTCGTTGATGGGAGATGCGATTTCTCATGCGGTGTTACCAGGGGTGGCATTATCTTATATTGTCGGCGTTAATTTCTTTTTTGGAGCTTTAGCATTTGGCTTATTCGCATCCTTTATTATTGCCTTTATTAATCGAAATAGTGTCGTAAAAAGTGATACAGCGATAGGAATTACCTTTAGTTCGTTTTTAGCTTTAGGGATTATTTTAATCGGTGTTGCGAAAAGTTCGACTGACTTATTCCATATTTTATTCGGGAATATTTTAGCGGTACAAGATTTTGATTTATTGATTACGGCAATTGTGGGAATATTTGTTTTTGTAACGATTATTTCTTATTTTAAAGAATTACAAGTAACGAGTTTTGACCCAGTCTTTGCTCGTTCGGCGGGATTGAATGTATCATTCTATCATTACTTATTGATGTTTCTTTTAGCATTAGTTTCGATTACAGCAATGCAAAGTGTCGGAACAGTTATGATTGTAGCGTTACTGATTACACCAGCAGCAACAGCTTATTTATATTCGAAGAGTTTGAAAACCATGTTAGCTTTATCAGCGATATTTGGTTCACTTTCTTCGATTGTTGGTTTAGTAATCGGCTATACGTTTAATATTGCAGTAGGTTCAACCATTGTATTAACTGCTGCAGCATTCTTTATGATTAGTTTTATTGTATCACCAAAGCAAAGGGAAGGTAGGAAAAAAGCATGAAAATCAGAAAATTATTAACAGTCGGTTTATTATCATTAGTAGGTTTTGCAGGATGTTCAACAAACACAACATCTACATCTACAACTACAACAAAAAGTAATGAACCTAAAAAAGTACAAGTAGTAGCAACAAACTCTATCATTTATGATATTACAAAAAACGTTGCTGGGGATTTAGCGGACATTCACAGTATTGTTCCAGTTGGACAAGATCCACACGAATATGAACCATTACCACAAGATGTTCAAAAAATTCAGGATGCAGATCTAATTTTCTATAATGGAATTAACTTGGAAAATGCAGATGATGCTTGGTTTACAAAAATGGTTAAAAATGCTAATAAAGTAGCAAATAAAGATTACTTTGCAGTAAGTGATGGAGTAGAAGTGATTTACCTTGAAGGAGCAAAAGAAAAAGGTAAAGAAGATCCTCACGCATGGTTAAACATCGAAAATGGTGTGATTTATGCTAAAAACATTGCAAAACAATTAATTGCAAAAGATCCAGAACATAAAGATACTTACCAAAAAAATCTTGATAAATATGTTGCTGAATTGGAAAAATTAGATAAAGACGCAAAAGAACGTCTTGCTAAAATTCCAGAAGAGAAAAAATTAATTGTTACGAGTGAAGGTTGCTTCAAGTACTTCTCTAAAGCTTATGGAGTTCCATCAGCTTACATCTGGGAAATTAATACAGAAGAAGAAGGTACTCCTGATCAAACAACTCGTTTAGTAGAAATTCTTAAAAAATCTAAAGTTCCTTCATTATTCGTTGAATCAAGTGTTGATGAACGTCCAATGAAGACAGTTTCAAATGAATCAGGTATTCCTATTTATTCAACAATCTTTACTGACTCAATTGCTGAAAAAGGTAAAGATGGTGACAGCTACTTAAGCATGATGAAATGGAACTTAACAAAAATTATTGAAGGTTTAGAAAAATAATAAAGCAGTCTAATAGTATGGTGAGCTATAAAACTGCAAATAAGCCAGGGGTGAAACCCCTGGCTTTTTTGTGTTTAATAAAAAGATCATTAAATAAATAGCTTTTAACAACGCCACCTGAGAGCTTTTATCCTGTTGATATATCAACGTTTCTAGCTATTTTGTTCCGTGGTTGTTCCGTGATTTAATATACTCATGATTTTTTGATTGTCCATTTCTTCTAATTCTTTGATAACGTGACCATACGTATTTAAAGTAATATTTGGGTCTGCATGACCTAATCGTTTGCTAACTGAAAGTAATTGTACACCTTTGGATAATAATATACTTGCATGGGTATGTCTTAGAGCATGAAACGTAATATTAGAATCTACACCAGCTCGTTTTAATGCAGAGTGTAAAGTTTTATTTACTGCATTGTTACTGATGGTTTCAAAAACTCTCTCGTGGTCTCGTGGTAGTGTATCTAATAAATTTAATAATTTTTGTGGCACTTCAATTTTACGTTTTGAATTTTTAGTTTTACCGTCCGTATAATCATTTGTAAAATGATAGTCGAACCCTTTCTCGATTTTGATTGTACGATTTTGAAAGTCGACACAATCCCAAGTCATTCCCAAACACTCCCCAAACCTAGCTCCAGTATACATAGCAAATAATATAATGTATCTAGATACGTATGTAGTTTGAATACCATCTAATAAAGCTTGTTCTAGTTTACAAAATTCGTCATAATTCAAAAATTTATCTTCTTCTTTTTTGGTTAAGTTATCCAATCCTTTTATGACTGCTGAATTTGTTGGATCTTGTAATAAAATATTTGTATTTATAGCATATTTGACAACAGCACGTACATACGAATGGTATTTTTTAACAGTTGCTTTGGAACGTTTTTTGGCTATGGTATTCAAAAATTCTTGATAATTTTCATGAGTTATATCTTTGAGCATTAAATTATAATGATTTCTTACATAGTTTATAACAGTATTCATTTTATGTATGGTTTTAATAGATACTGTATCATCTTTATATAACTTCCGCCAATTTTCCATGTAATCAGCCAAATAGATTTTTTCTTTAGAGAAATTCTTACCAATCAACATTTCATTTTCTCGTTTAACTGATGCATCTTTAGCTTCTGCTTTGGTCTTGAATCCACTTTTAGAAACTGCTTTTTGCTTTCCGTTGTCGTAATAGTAGACTTTATACGCCCAAGTTTTGCCACGTTTATAGATACTTGCCATATTTACCATCCTTTCTTTTTGTGGTAAAATAGGGCATATTAAATAGCCCTATTTTAGGGTGATTTTTGATATTTACCACACTGCATCCGCCAAGATTAATAGTGTGGTATTTTTTTATGAAATTTGAGGTAGAGGATCATTATCGTGCCAATTTTTAGGGAACCCGTATTTTTCTAAAACAGTATTAAAATCTACTGAATGTATTTTCTTACTGGTAGTTCTAAATCTTTTTCGCAAAGTGTTGTTAAGAACTCTAAATTCATCAGGATGAATAAGCGATTGAAGAGATAAAAATATAGCAAAAAAATTCGAACGTGTATCATTTCGGTCTGTTATGCCATCATAAATTTCTGGAATATATGGGATACTATCTCGCGTTTTAAAATCCCATAGTTTATTATTATGAGCGCAACAATTTCTAAGTTCATTGACACAATGCAGTATTATATCAACAGTATTTGGAGCTAATTTATTATTTATATTTCCACTATTATTACTTGCAATGTATTCAGATAAGTAGTCAGCAACACTCAATCTTATATCAGCTTTTGAATATTTATACATATATTTAACATCACCGAATGTTAATTCATTAATAATCACCCATAACGGTACCTGTCTCTTATACACATCTCCGAGCCCACGAGACTATTGCGCTCATC
>CAMYBO010000040.1 GCA_947254045.1 uncultured Granulicatella sp.
CACATCAGGTGTGTAAAAAATTCCGACTTCCATATCTATCGTTCCTGATTTTTTAGGCAATTGTTTTAAAACACTTGAATAATAATTTAACTTCTCACCAATATCTTTTAATGTCCCAATCACTTTCATTCCATCCTTCATTTTCAAATGAAGTTTAAGCGGTTTTTGTTCGGGATCTACATATTGAATTTGACGAATATTACTAATTACGCTTGGAGAAGTTTTTTCCAATTGATTCGCTAATTGAGTTCTCGATTCTTCTGTGAAGTTGACTAATTCTGGATAATTTTCTTTATTCGTTAATTCTTCTACTGAAATCGATTGAGCATCTGCTAGTAACTCTTTATATTGTCCATCTTCAACATAATAACCAATGGCAGGATTTTCTAAAATCGTTAACTGGATTGTATTCAATCCTGATAATGTTACTGATACATCTTTAATTTTAGGATTTCGAGCAGTTAATCTTTTTCGAATCAACTCATGTTCTGATAAGATACCCCAGATGCTCTTTCCTTTTTTGATACCTGCTTGTTCTTGAATCGTCTCAACTGCTACTTGTCGATTTCCATACACATAAATTTCCTTAGGTTTTGAAAAAGGAGAAATAAAATATAATCCCCAAATCATACTTGCAAGAAAAATCCACCATAAAAATCTCATCTCTAACTTAGAAAAATAAAAAATTTTTCTCAATATCCATAATGATTCTTTATTTTGTACCTCCTCATTGAAGTCGGTTGGAGGAGGCGAAGATGTTGAAGCTTTTTTAAAAAATTTCATAAGACTCCTCCATTTTCTTTCTACATTATTTCATGAATCATATTTGTTAATCGTACACTTGCATCTGTAATTCCCATTTTTTTAGCGGAAGCAGCCATGGCTTCTTTCTTTTGAGAATCTAATAAAATGTCATCAATTTCAGCTAACATTGTTTGAGCATTTAATTCTTTTTCTAAAATCATTGAAGCTGCACCTTGATCCACTAATGAACGAGCATTGGCTTCTTGATGATTATTCGTTACATATGGACTTGGAATTAAAATGCTTGCTAAACCTAATGCTGTTAATTCTGTTAAAGTTGTTGCTCCACTTCGGCAAACAACTAAATCCACATTTTGGAATAATTGTGGCATATCTTTAATATACGGAAAAACCGAAACGTTTAGCAATGATTTTTCCAATTTTGTAATCTGATTGTTGATTTTGTCATAATGCACTTCTCCTGTAACCATTATGACATGATAGTTTTTATCCGCAAATCCTTCTAAGGCTTCGACAAATACTTCATTCATTCGCTCTGAACCACGACTACCACCAAAGATTACAACAATTGGCAACTCTGTCTGTACTCCTATTGAAGCTAAGTATTCAGGATTTTTCTTAATTTCAACAACTTCTTGTCCTCTAGGATTTCCTGTTAAAACAATTTTATCACTATAAGATGCAAAATCTTTTTTCACAGCTTCAAAGCAGATGGCAATTTTATTCACCCATTTTGCTAAAAATTTATTCGTTACTCCTGCAACACTATTTTGTTCATGAATAATGGTTGGAATTTTTAACAAACTTGCTGCGAATAATACTGGCGCACAAACATAACCACCTGTACCAATGACAACATCTGGTTTAAATTCTTTTAAAATTTTTCTTGCTTTAATGACACTTGTCACCATATAGTAAGCTGTTTTTAAGTTTTCTAATGAAAACGAACGTTTTAACCCCTCGATTTTAATGGATTCAAAACCATATCCTGCTTGTGGAACAATTTTACTTTCTAATCCACGTTTGGTTCCAATGTATAAATATTCTACATCTTCTTGTGTTTCTAAATATCTCATAAATGCAAGTGCAGGATAAATATGACCTCCTGTACCTCCACCAGATACGACAACTCTCATAAATGTTTCCTCTTTCTTATAAATTCTCTACAACTTGAATAAATTCATCTCCACGAATTTCAAAGTTTTTGAATTGATCCCAACTTGCACAAGCTGGTGATAATAAAATAATATCGTCTTCTTTACTAATTTCATACGCTTTTTTAGTTGCTTCTTCTAATGTATTCACCACTTCAATAACAGGAATAGCGGCAACTTTTGCGGCTTCTTGTAATTTTTCTTTTGTTTCGCCATACAAAACAATTCCCGACACAGCTGTTAAATCTGGAACTAATTCATCAAAACCATTTCCTCTATCTAAACCACCGGCGATTAAAATAACCGATTGATTTGTAAAGCTACGTAAGGCTGTTTGAGTGGCAATAATGTTCGTTGCTTTCGAATCATTGTAGAAACGTCTTTTATTCACTTCTTTTACAAATTGTGTACGATGTTTTACACCGTGGAAATTTTGTACTGCTTTTTGAATTCCTTCATTAGTAGCTCCTGCTAATTTTGCAATTGCAACTGCTGCTAGTACATTTTCAACATTTTGTGTTCCAGGAACTTGAATCGTTGAAACAGGAATTACCTTCTCACCATTGAAGCAAATGTAATCTCCTTCAACTGAAGCTCCAAATTCTAAAACAGTTTTTCTACTAAATGGAACTAATGTTGCGTTTGTATGTCCTTCAATTAAGGTAATCAATTCTGGATAATCGGCATTATAAACTAAGTAATCGTCTTCCGTTTGATTTTTCGTCAATTGAAGTTTTGCTTTAATATATTCTTCTCGAGTTCCATGATAATCTAAATGAGCACTGAATATATTTACAATACACGCAATTTTCGGTTTAAATTGATCAATTCCCATCAATTGGAAACTACTTAATTCAGAAACATAAATATCTTCTTTTGTTGATTGTTCAGCTAATTGCGATAATGGAATTCCAATATTTCCTGCAGCATAAACATCACGTTCAGGGAACGATTCTTTCAACATTAAACTCGCTAATGTAGTTGTAGTCGTTTTTCCGTTTGAACCTGTAATTCCAATCATTAAGCCTTCTAATAAATGATAGGCAATTTCTACTTCTGTATATACTGGAATTCCTTTTTTAACGGCAGCTTCTACCATACAATTATGGTATGGAATTCCAGGGTTTTTCACAACAAAATCAAAATGTTCTTCTAATAAATCAACTGGATGTGAACCTGCTAAAACACGAATTCCTTCTTCAATTAAACTTTTTGCATCTGGATTTTCTTCTAATGGAATACGATCATTTACAGTTACAATCGCTCCTTGATGTAATAATAATTTAGCAACTGCCACTCCACTTTTCGCTAATCCAATCACTAATACTCTTTTATGTTCAAAAATTTTTTTATTTAGCACCTAATATGCCCCCTAAATTTATTTCAATATGTATATGGCAGTATAAACTGCCGAAAAATATGTATGAAAAGCTAAAAAGCTTTTCTAAATCAATGCTAATGTAATAAGCGTTCCGATTAGTCCCACTAAACTGAAGACCAAAACGATTTTCACTTCTTTCCATCCACACATTTCAAAGTGATGGTGAATTGGACTCATTTTAAATACGCGTTTTCCTGTTAATTTGAATGAGGTTACTTGAATAATAACGCTCGCTGTCTCTAATACAAATACAATCCCAATTCCTAGTAAACTCCACTCATGATGAAGCATTAAAGAAATGATTGCTAAACCTGCACCTAAAGCTAGAGAACCAACATCTCCCATAAAGATTTTAGCTGGCTTCCAATTGAACATTAAGAATCCAATTAATCCTCCAACTACACTAAAACAGAAAAATGCAATTTCTACTTGTTTTGAATGTAATGCTAAAAATGCATACGTTCCATAAGCAACAATAGATGTTGATGTTGCTAGTCCATCTAACCCATCCGTTAAATTTACCGCATTTGAAAATCCTGTAATCCAAATAATGGTAAAAATAGCAAACAATACTAAGCTGTGTACTTCACCAACAAATGGAATATAAATTAAAGGATTACGTCCACTTAATAAGAATAAAGCAACAAAAACTGCTGATCCTAGTAATTGTAAAGCAAATTTTTGATGACTTTTTAGACCTTGATTTTGCTTTCTAAATACTTTAATAAAATCATCAAAAAATCCGATTCCACCAAAAAATACAAATCCAATGACGCCACTTAATAAAGTGAAATTAAAATGTCCAAATAATCCTCCAAGAACTAAACTGACAATTCCAATCATCAGCAGGAAGATAAATCCTCCCATCGTTGGTGTTCCACTTTTGGCTTTATGCCAAGATGGCCCATCTTCTAAAGTTGTTTGACCAAACTGATTTATTCGCATAAATTGAATAAATTTAGGTTCCGCAAATACTGTTGCTAGTAATGTGGCTCCTAATACAAGTAATAATTGTAATGTCATCATTTTCTCCTTTTTATAACTTCCCTAATAATGATTCTACCACTTCAATTTCATTATAAGGATACTCTACTTCACCAATAATTTGATAAGCTTCTACTCCTTTTCCAGCAAGTAGCACAATATCTCCATCCCTTGCTAATTGAAGTGCTTTTTCAATGGCTTCTTCTCGCTTATCAATACATTCATAAGAAACAGATTCTTTATTAACTGCACTTAGCAATCCTTCATAAATATTTGATAAAGGCTCTGTTCTAGGGTTATCTGCCGTGAAAACAACATGGTCTGATTTTGTTAATGCAATTCTTCCTAATTCTGGTCTCATGCTTGAATCACGATTTCCACCACTATGACCTATAACTGTAATAATTTTCTCATGAGGAATTTGTGCGAGAGAATCTAATACATTCTCTAATCCATCAGGAGTATGTGCAAAGTCTACAATGACTTGGAAATCTTGTCCTTTATCAACAGATTGCATACGACCTGCTACACCTTGGAAAGCTTTCACCTTTTTCAATATTTCTTCTATTGAGACTCCATAAACATAGGCTACAGCAATCGCAGATAACATATTGTATACATTAAATATTCCTAATAATGGCATATCAACCAAGTAGCGTTCATCTTCTTGAATGACTAATTCAAACAAAGTATGTCCATTTTCCGTACGAATATGTTCCGCTTTGAAGTCAGCTGCAGCATTAATTCCATAACTAATGACTTGTACAGGAGTTGAATACTTAAACATTTCAAACTGAGCATCATCTGCATTTAGTATGGCTACTTTTGGTTTACGATTTTCTCCTACATAGTTTCCTAATTGAGAGAATAACAAACTTTTAGCATGCGCATATTGTTCCATTGTTTTATGCAAATCTAAATGTTCATGAGTTAAATTCGTAAAAACAACACAATCATAATCTAATCCCCAAATACGTCCTAATTGTAACGCATGAGAAGAAACTTCCATCAAACAAGTTTCTCCACCAATCTCTTTTAGCTCTTGAAACGTTTCATGCAATGTTAAAATTTCTGGTGTCGTATTATGTGTTGGAATGATTTTCGAACCAATTTTTCGATAAATTGTTCCAATCAATGCAGTCGGTTTATCCGGTTGTTCTAACAACGCATCAATCATATGGGTAACTGATGTTTTTCCATTAGTTCCAGTAACACCAATCATTTGCAGAGACTGAGTTGGATATCCATAAAAATGATTGGCTAATAACGCCATCACTCTTGTCACATCTTTGACATAAATCACAGGTGTATCTCCTACTTGGTCTTGAATCGATTTACTCGCTACAAATGCCACTGCACCTTTTTCTTTTGCAGCAGCAGCAAATCGATGCCCATCTACTGTCACTCCGTCAATACAGAAAAATAAGGTATTCGGTTGAACTTTTCTTGAATCTTGCGCTAAATAATCAATCGTTACTTCAGATAAATCGCCAACTATTTTTTTCAAATAAATCAATTGAGTTAATTCTGTCGCTAACATGGTTGAATTCCTCCTTCTCATTGCGTTAATCGGCTATAATCTAACGCACGTTTCATCATCGGATTAAAAATCTCCTTAATTAAAACACTTCCTCCAGCTCCATAAGGATTATATTGAGGTTGTTTTAATGTAATGTATAAAATATATTTTGGATCACTTACAGGAGCGAAACCTACTACTGAGTAAATATAATTACTACCATATGAGTAATATCTTCCTGTATCCGGATTTACTAATTCAGCAGTTCCTGTTTTAGCAGCTACTTCTTCTCCTTCAATATCAAATCCATTAGCCGTTCCATCTTTCATAGTAGTTGCTTGACGTAAGTATTCTAAAGTTTTTTTCGCTGCTTCTGGCTTAATCACTTGTCCTAAAGAATTTTCAGAAAAATTAACTGTAGTATTTGTAGCTGGTCTAAATTCATGATCTACAATTCTTAATTTCTTCATTTCACCTTGATTTGCAATCGCTGTAAAGGCTTGTACCATTTGAAACGCCGTTACAGAAATTCCTTGTCCAAACCCTGTTGTTAATTGTTGTAAATATGAATTATATGAATTCAACCCTGTAGCTTCATTTAAAAATCCTGATTGAGTACTTTGACCAAAACCAAACAAATCTAAATATTGCTTCCATTTCTCTACTCCAATTTTTTGAACAACATGGACAAAAGCAACGTTACTTGAATGAGCTAGCCCTTCTAAGTACGTAATTCTTCCCCAACCGACTTTATTATAGTCACGGACTAAATCTTTAAAGATTTGAATTTTACCAGAATCATATTTTTCATTTGGGTCAAATACACCTTCATTAATAGCGGCAGCAAGAGCCAACACTTTCATCGTAGAACCAGGCTCATAAGCTTCATCCGTTAAAAGATTATTCCACATCGTAGAAATTCCTTCTTTAGTCGTTCCATTAAATGTAGGACGTTGGGTTGCTGCTACGATATTGCCCGTTTTGGGCTCCACTAACATCGCTGTCAACTGATTAGGTAAATATTTTTCAGTTACTTGAGACACTAAAGATTCCAAATATGTTTGCATTTTTTTATCAATCGTTAAATACAAATCATTTCCATCTTTTGGCTGTTCTGTCACTTCCTCACTTCCAGAAACAACATAGCCATTTCCATCTAATCGTGAAGTTAGTTCTCCAGGTTTTCCAGTCAAAGTTGCATTATATAATGCTTCAATCCCCATCTTACCGACTAATTGTTCAACAGATTTCCCATCTAATTCTTCCTTTTCAACATCTGTATACCCAATCAAGTGCGAAGCAAAAATCCCATTTGGATAATAACGTGAAAGATTTTCCGTAAATTTAATACCAGGAAGTTCTTCCTTTTCAATCTTTTCTTTTGTTTCAACAGAAAGATTTTTCCCTGCATTCCCAAATTCTACTTGCGCCACATTTTTCTGTGATAAAATTTTTTCAATTTCTGGAGCTTTCATGTCGATATACTTCGATAAAACAGCAGCTGTTTTTGAAACATCTTGAACGTAATCATTTTTCCCTTTATCCCACTGATCCGTCAACACGGCATATAAAGAAAAATTCGTTGCATCTACGGCAATTGGGCTACCACTTGCATCATAAATATTTCCACGTTTAGCTTTTAATAATGTTGTATGCGTTAATTTTTTATCTAATTCTTTTCTTAAATCGACGCCATGGCTTTGACCAAGCACCATAATTTTATAGAAATTAATAGAAAAAATGAGAAATAGGAAGAATGCGATTGCCATCAAGCAATGTATCGCAATCTTTCTATTCCCCATATATTCCTTAAAATGTTTCTTTTTCATTGTTCAACATTCCTTACGTTATTTTCGCCCATTTTTAATCCTTGTTCTTTAGCAATACGATTCACACGGTCATATTGTGATAATTCTTGTGCCGATTGTAATAACGTATCATTTTTTCTTTGCATCAATGTTGTATTCGTTTGAATGTCTTGTAATTGACGATTTTTATTTGTTACAACCATTGAACTAATGATTGTGATTGTTGCTAATAAAAACATAACCACTAAACCAACAATCATGTTTCGTACATAGTTAACTTTTACTCTTTCTTGCGGAATAGCTGTGACTACATTATCTCTATAAGTATTCGGAAAGACTTCTTTGACTGTTGTTGTTGAATTTACGTCAACAATTCGTTTTGCTAATGCCATCAAAAAGCGCCTCCTTTACTACTTATTTTACACGTTCAATCACTCGTAATTTCGCACTTTGTGATCGTGAGTTTTCTTGCATTTCTTCTTCTGTTGGCAAAATTGGTTTTCTTGTAATCAATTTAAAATTCGCACTTTCTAACTGACCTGGTAAAATTGGTAAATTTTTAGGGCCTTGTTCAACAGTGCTTTCTTGTTTAAACATCGTCTTCACAATACGATCTTCTAAAGAATGGAACGAAATAACGCTGATTCTTCCGCCGACTTCTAATAAATCAAAAGCCTGTTCCAACGAATCTTCCACTGCTGCTAATTCATCATTCACGGCAATACGCACCGCTTGGAAAATTCTTTTAGCTGGATGTCCACCTTTTCTTCTTGCTGCAGCAGGAATACTATCTCGAATAATATCCACTAATTCTCCAGTCGTTTCAATTTCATGGTCTTGACGAATACGTTCAATATTTCTTGCAATTTGTTTCGAGAACTTTTCTTCTCCATAACGGTAGAAAACTCGAACTAATTCATCATAACTCCACTCATTAATAATCTCTTTTGCGGTTAATGGTGCAGTTTGATCCATTCTCATATCTAAAACGGCATTTTGATGATAACTAAATCCTCTCTCAATTTGGTCCAATTGTGGAGAAGAAACACCTAAGTCATACAAAATTCCATCTACTTTTTTGATTCCTAATTCATTTAATTTTTTCTGAATCATTCTAAAATTCGCATGAATAAACGTGACTTTACCTTCATTTATAAATTTTTCCAAACGGATTTTAGCATTATCAATCGCATTCATATCTTGATCAAAACAATATAAATGTCCTGTTGTCAATTGACCTAATAAATATTCACTATGTCCTGCTCCACCTAATGTACAATCCACATAAATCCCATCTGGTTTTACTTCAAGATTATCCACTGTTTCATGTAGCAATACGGTTACATGTTTAAACATTCTTTATTAATATCCTTTCTAAAATCCAAAATCAGCCATTTGTTCTGCTAATTCTTCAAAATTCTCTTCAGTTTCAGCAATATAAGCTTTCCAACGTTCTTCATCCCAAATTTCAATTCGGTCATTCACACCAATGACACGACAGTTTTTTACTAAACCTGCATGTTCTCGTAAAGTTGGTGTGATATTAATTCTTCCTTGCTTATCAAATTCTACTTCACTTGCAGCAGAATTGAAGAAACGAGCAAATGCACGAGCGTCTTTTTTCGATTGAGGTAATTCACTCAATTTTTGACGAAGCAATTGCCATTGATCAAGAGGATAGCCGTATAAACAGCCGTCTAGTCCACGTGTTACAACAAAAGTGAATCCTAAATCTTCACGAAACTTCGCTGGAACAATCATACGTCCCTTAGCATCAATTGTGTGTTGATATTCACCGATTAACATGCAGACTCCTCCTATCATTCATAATTAACCATAGTTTACCACATCCCCCCACTTTTCACCACTTTTTTATGAAAAAAGTTAAAAAATATTTTATTTTCACCCCAGATTTTTTAAATCCACTCCATATCACGAAATAAAAAAATATTTTTTGCGATTTTTTCGTATCTATATAGTGAAGATG
>CAMYBO010000041.1 GCA_947254045.1 uncultured Granulicatella sp.
CGATTGATACATTAAACCAAACCCAACGTGTATTTGCGAAGAGATTTGAAGGTACAAGATATGATGTTGGGAATAAACTTGGTTATATGACTACAAGTATCGAGTTCGGATTAGAGCATCCAGAAATTAAAGATGAATTAAAAGATTATATTATTGATTTGGCACATCGTTTAGAAGGAAAATCTTCAAGCAAGAAAGTTGTTGGAACAGCTGAAAAAGAATAAAATAGAATAGAACATAAAAAGACTGAACAACAAAAATTGCAACCGAGCAGTAGTTTTTGTTCAGTCTTCTTTTATAACTGAAGGTAAAGGAGATTCAACAATGGAAGAAAGAACAATTTATGATGTGATTATTATTGGTTCAGGTCCTGGAGGAATGACAGCAGCATTATATGCTTCACGTGCGAACTTAAAAACATTAATTTTAGAAAAAGGAGTTCCTGGAGGAGAGTTATTAAATACTTCTGATGTAGAAAATTATCCAGGATTTTCAAATATTAGTGGACCAGATTTAGCAGATAATATGTACAAAGGTGCAATGCAATTTGGTGCAGAATATGCTTATGGTAATGTAAGTGGCATTGAAGTGGATGGAGATTTACGTATTGTTCACGCTGGTAAAAAATCATATGCCGCTTATGCAGTAGTGATTGCAACTGGTTCTTATCACCGTAAATTAGGAGTTCCTGGAGAAGAGGAATATGCTGGTAGAGGCGTTTCTTATTGTGCGGTATGTGATGGAGCTTTCTTCAAAGGTAGTGATTTATTAGTTATCGGTGGAGGAGACTCTGCGGTTGAAGAAGGAACTTATTTAACACAATTTGCCAATAAAGTGACGATTGTTCATCGTAGAGATGCATTACGTGCACAAAAGATTTTACAAGATCGAGCATTTGCGAATGAAAAAATGGACTTTTTATGGAATAAAGCTGTAGAAGAAATTTCAGGAGATGAGCAAAAAGTGACTCATGTTACATTGAGAGACACTCAAACTCAGGAACTTTCTAAAGTAGAAGCTGCAGGAGTATTCATTTATGTTGGTTTATTACCGTTGACAGAGCCATTTAAAGATTTAGGTATTACAAATGAAGAAGGCTGGATTGTCACAAATGAAAAAATGGAAACAAGCATTCCTGGCATTTATGCAGTGGGAGATGTGCGTCAAAAACATTTAAGACAAATTACAACAGCTGTTGGTGATGGTGGAATTGCTGGAAACGAAACTTATCACTATGTAGAAGCTATTAAGGAAAAATTAGCGGAATAAGAGAATTGTTTGTTTTAAAATAGAAAGTCACATGTTTGAGAGACGTAGTTTTGCTTGAAGAAAAAATCGAATTTGTAGCAACAGACGTTGACAAATGTGTAGAATTTTGTTATTATAAATAGGCAAATCGTAAAAAATCGATGAGTTATTGAATCTATTTGGAAATGAGAGGTGTCATTCATGCGTATCAACATTTTATTAGAATGTGCTGAAACAGGTGAACGTTTATACTTAACAAGCAAAAACAAACGTAACAACCCAGAACGTTTAGAATTAAAAAAATATTCTCCAAAATTACGTAAACACGTTGTTTTCAAAGAAACTAAAAAGTAATTTCGAGAAAAGTAAATGGAAGGTCAAGCAGAGCTTGGCCTTTTTTTCTTGGTATGAGAGAGAAATGGATTTTTTAATATAGTAGTAAAGGACGGTAGCCGCTCTGTGTTTTCATGTGCTTACTACTATAAAAATTCCATTTCTCTTTTTTCGTGATAGTATGGGAGTGCGTATGAGATGTGGATTTTTTTGATATAGTAGTAAAGGACGGCAGCGAATCAGTGTTTTCATGTGCTTGCTACTATAAAAAATCTAGTTTTCTTTTTATCTCGTACGAATTTTTGATTTTACTTCACAATATAAGAATTACCATAACACTACCTTAAAACTTCAAAATCTTGTATACTATTAAAGGTGATTAAAATGGAGAAACAGAATACAAAAAATTTTATAACAAGTGGAAATATTAATCGAGTCATTTTAACGATTGCCACTCCTTTAATGATTAATAACTTAATTCGAACTTTATATAACTTAACGGATGGATTGTATGTAGCTCAGTTGTCTGCTGAAGATTTTGCGGCCACTGCGTTTATTTGGCCGTTAATTTTTTTATTTATCTCAATTGGATTGGGAATTAGTGTTGGAGCAACGGCTCTTATTGCGCAATATTTTGGAGCGAATGATTTAAAAATGGCGAAGAGATATACGTGGAATACGATGGCACTAACGTTTGTTTTTGGGTTTATATTGTCGACCATTGGTTATATTTTTGCGGGTCAATTTGTCGAATGGATGGGAGCCAGTGGCGTCTTTTATGAGAAGTCGACTTCGTATTTGAAAATTAATTTTATTGGATTGTTTTTTGATTTTTCTTATTTTGGATATCAAGCGTTGCTGAATGCGCAAGGTAGAACGAGAGTAATTACAGTGGTCAGTACAATTTCCTCTATCACGAATGTTCTGCTAGATTCAATATTTATTTTTGCGACCATTCCTTTTACACAAATACCGGGTTTAAATGCAGGGATTGAAGGGGCTGCTTGGGCAACAGTGATTGCGAAAATTATTTTATTAATTTTAGCGATTATGGCAACAAGAAGAGAGTCTATTATTCATGTTCCGTTATATGAAGTGGATTATGATACGTCCGTTATTCGTAAAATTTTACAAGTAGCATGGCCTTCTGCATTTGGATATGGAGGATCTGCTTTTGGCTTTACTGTTTTAAATGGATTAATTCAGTCATACGGTACGTCTGTTCTTGCAGCGTTTTCAATGGTCAACCGTATTTCAGATATTTTAATGCAACCGCAAATGGGAATAGGCTCTGCTTTAACGGCTATTATTGGGCAAAATATGGGAGCTGGTTTATTTGAACGAGCTCATGCGATATTCAAACGAGCATTGATTTGGGTGTTACTCATTTCTGCACTTGGAAGTGTCGCCATTTTTATGTGGCAAGATGCTCTACTGCATATCTTTATTAAAGATGTGTCTGATATAGTTCTTTGGAATAGTGCTGTTGAATATTTATATTATACAGCGTTCATTATTTTCTTTATGGGGATGTTTTCTGCTTATAGTGGATTTTTCCAAGGTTGTAGTGCAACAAAATATTCGATGAATATGTCAATTGGTCGTTTATGGGTGGTTCGTTTACCAATTATTTGGATATTAGGAAGTTTAACAGAGTTAGGGGCTACTGGGATTTGGATTGCGATGTTACTTTCGAATGCTTTAACGGTTTTATATGGATATTTAGTTTATAAATGGAAAGACTGGAGTAGCATGCATTATGCAAAAGGAGAGAGTTAGTACATGTTAAAAGAATTTATTAAATATTATAAACCGTATCGAAAATTATTTTTATTAGATTTTACTTGTGCGGTTATTGTGGCAATTTTAGAATTAGCCTTTCCTGTAATGGTTAATCGAGTGATTGATGAAGTGTTACCACAGCAAAATGTTGGAATTATCCTAGTAGTAGGATGTAGTTTAGTGGCTTTATATGCAACTTCTACCGTGCTAAATTATATTGTCGTATCATTTGGGCATTTACTAGGTATTAATATTGAAACAGATATGAGAAGAAATTTATTTGCGCATATTCAAAAGCAATCATTCTCATTTTTCGATAATATGAAAATTGGGGAATTATTAAGCCGTTTATCGAGTGATTTATTTGATATTAGTGAATTAGCGCATCATGGACCTGAAGAATTATTTATCGCAATTATGACGTTAATTGGTTCATTTGTATTGATGTACCAAGTTCAACCAACGTTAGCCTTATGTACAATTGTATTTGTTCCGTTTTTAGCGATTGCTTTAGCAGTTTTTAATCGAAAAATGTCAGCCATAAATCGTCAAATTTATAAAGGGCTAGCTCATTATTCTGCTGGTTTAGAAAATGTTTTAAGTGGCATGCGTGTTGTAAAAGCTTTTGCCAATGAAGAACATGAACAACAATTATTTGAAGGATTAATTCAAGAATATCGTACAAATAAAATTCAATTTTATAAAACAATGGGTTCGAGTAGTTCGTTTAACTATTTATTAATGCGTAGTATTAATTTATTTACGTTAATGCTAGGTTCGTATTTTACCGTTACAGGGAAAATTACTGCGGGAGAATTAGTAGGTTATATTTTACTAGCAAATGTCTTTGTTCGCCCAATTGATAAAATGAATTCGATGATTGAATTATATCCAAAAGGAGTTGCCGGATTCCGTCGTTATCAAGAATTAATGACTATCGAACCAGATATCCAAGATCGCCCTAATGCAATCGAAGCTCCGCATTTTGAAGGAGATATTTCTTATCGTAATGTTAGCTTTGGATACGAAGAAAATAAAGCGGTATTGGAACATATTTCAATGGATGTGAAGAAGGGAGAAACGGTTGCGTTTGTAGGGCCTTCTGGTGTAGGGAAAACAACATTGGTGAATTTATTACCTCGTTTTTATGAATTACAAGAGGGAGAAATTTTAATCGATGGGCAAGACATTCGAAACTTTACAATGCAATCGCTAAGACGTCAAATTGGAGTTGTTCAACAAGATGTATTTTTATTTAATGGAACGATTCGTGAAAATGTATTGTATGGACGTTTAGATGCAACAGATGAAGAAGTAGAAGAAGCAATTGAGCGTTCTAAATTAAGAGAAGTCGTTGATGATTTAGAGTTTGGATTGGATACGCAAATCGGAGAACGTGGGGTCAAACTATCAGGTGGACAAAAACAACGCTTATCGATTGCTCGTATTTTCTTAAAAAATCCATCAATTTTAATTTTGGATGAAGCAACAAGCGCATTAGATACACAAACGGAGAAATTCATCCAACAATCCTTTGATGAACTTGCAAAGGGAAGAACGACCTTTATTATTGCGCATCGCCTAGCAACCATTCAACATGCAGACCGTATTATTGTAGTAACAGAAGATGGTTTAGCAGAAGATGGAACGCATGAGGAATTATTGAAGAAAAATGGTATTTACGCTGATTTGTATCATGCACAATTTGCGTAACATGATTGAAAAAGTACTTTGCTAAGACGGCAAAGTATTTTTTATTTTATCATAATTTTCCACCTATACTTTGATATTCCTCTTACAAATATGATACAATGACCCAGAGAAATTTGAAGGAGAAAATCAATGAGTATTTTAAATGTAGAAAAATTAACCCATGGATTTGGGGAACGTGCCATTTTTAATGATGTCAGTTTCCGTTTATTAAAAGGGGAACATATTGGATTAGTCGGAGCTAACGGTGAAGGTAAGTCTACTTTTATGAATATTGTGACGGGGAAACTTCAACCAGATGAAGGAAAAATCGAATGGTCTAAAAATGTGAAAGTTGGTTATTTAGATCAACATACCGTTTTAGAAAAAGGTATGACCGTGCGAGAAGTATTACGTAAAGCGTTTGATGATTTATTTGTGGCAGAAGCTCGTATGAATGAATTATATATGGCAATGGGTGATGCAGATGAAGCTTCTATGAATGCAATGTTAGAAGAAGTTGGAGAAATTCAAGAGCGTTTAGACAGTCATGATTTTTATATTTTAGATGCAAAAATCGATGAAGTGGCTCGTGCTTTGGGCGTTGTAGCATTTGGGATGGATAGTGATGTGAGTGAATTAAGTGGTGGACAACGTACGAAAATTTTACTTGCAAAATTATTATTAGAAAAACCAGATATTTTATTATTAGACGAACCAACGAACTATTTAGATGTAGAACATATTGAATGGTTAAAACGCTATTTACAAGAATACGAAAATGCGTTTATTTTAATTTCACATGATATTCCATTTTTAAACAGTGTTGTCAACTTAATTTACCATATGGATAATCAAGAATTAAGTCGTTATGTAGGAGATTATGATCAATTCCAAGAAGTGTATGCGATGAAGAAATCTCAATTAGAAGCGGCTTATAATCGTCAACAAAAAGAGATTGCAGATTTGAAAGACTTTGTAAATCGTAATAAAGCTCGTGTAGCTACTCGTAATATGGCGATGTCACGTCAGAAGAAATTAGATAAAATGGAAGTCATTGAGCTAGCAAGCGAGAAGCCAAAACCTAAATTTGATTTCAAAACTTCTCGTGCTCCAGGACGTTATATTTTCCAAACAGAAGGGTTAGTCATTGGATACGACCGAGCTTTAACAGGTTCATTGAATTTAGAAATGGAACGTGGACAAAAGATTGCGATTGTCGGAGCAAATGGTATTGGGAAAACGACTTTATTAAAGAGCTTATTAGGCATTATTAAACCGTTAGAAGGAAAAGTTACTCGTGGAGACTATATTGATTTAGGATATTTCGAACAAGAAACACCGCAAGAAAATCGTAAAACAGCCTTGGAAGAAATCTGGGATACATTCCCATCGATGACGCAACCAGAAGTTCGTGCTGCGTTAGCTCGTTGTGGATTAACAAGTAAACATATTGAAAGTCAAATTCAAGTATTAAGTGGGGGAGAACAAGCAAAAGTTCGTTTTTGTAAATTAATGAATGATGAATCGAATGTATTAGTGTTAGACGAACCAACGAACCACTTAGATGTAGATGCTAAAGACGAATTAAAACGTGCCTTAAAAGAATATAAGGGGAGTATTTTAATGGTTTGCCACGAACCAGAATTTTATGAAGGTCTAGCAACCGATATTTGGGATTTTTCAAAACTTTCATCTTAAATATATGATTTTTTGAGCAAAATTGAGTACAATGGTAGTAGCAAATGATTTGAGGAGGAAATATCATGGCAGATAAAGGCGTTACATTATATTTCATGAGACATGGAGAGACAGTTTTTAATCGATACAATAAAATTCAAGGATGGGCAGATGCTCCATTAACAAAAGAAGGAAGATTAGATGCGATCCGTTCAGGTTTAGGGATGAAAGATATTCCGTTTCACGCAGTGTATACAAGTGATTTAAGAAGAACAATTGAAACAGCTCAATTAGTATTAAGAGATCATCCTTTACGAGATCAATTAAGCTTACAAATGATGCCAGAATTTCGTGAAGTGTGTTTTGGAAGTTTAGAGGGACAAAATGCAACAGAAGTTTGGACGAATTTGTATAAAACATTACAACGTACCTTTGATCAAAATGATGGTAGAAATGTAATTGAAGAGATGAATCAAATTAAAGCGATGGATCCAGATCATATTGGAGAAAACTTTATGGAGTTTTGGACTCGTGTAGAACAAGGGTTAATTAAATTAATTGATAAACATCGTGATACTAATCAACATATTTTAATTGTTAGCCATGGAATGACGATTCGTAATATTTTACATGAATTAATTCCTGACTTTAAATTATCAGATATGATTGATAATTCATCTTTAAACATTGTGGAATATTCAAATGGACAATATCATTTGAAAGCATTAAATCAAACAAGTCATTTTGCGTTGAGAAAAGAAGCGGTAGAGCGTGAATTCTCATTACTACCAATGACATTATTTGAAAAATAAAGAAAGTTAAAATGACTTTTCTAAAAGTAGTCAAGAATGCCAGATGATGGAGGATGATACTATTTGGAAAAGTCATTTCTAGTTTCTAGAGGAAAGAAGGTATGAATATGTGGATGGTATTTGCATTGTTATCGGCATTTTTTGCAGCTTTAACATCAATTTTAGCGAAGATTGGAATTAATGGAGTTCATTCGAATTTGGCAACGGCAGTTCGAACAGTAGTGGTTGTCGCAATGTCATGGTTGATGGTATTTGTAACGAATCAACAGGCTGGATTAAGCGAAATTAGTAGGAAAAGCTGGATATTTTTAATCTTATCAGGATTAGCAACAGGAGCATCTTGGTTATGTTATTATCGAGCATTGCAATTAGGAAGTGTAGCAGAAGTAGCAGCGATTGATAAGTTAAGTATTGTCATTACAGTTTTTCTAGCAGTTATCTTTTTACAAGATACGCTAACGATTAAAACGTTGATTGGTTGTGGATTGATTACTGCAGGAACTGTTTTGATGGTATGGTAGTGTAGGGAGTTATTGAATAAAAAGGAAGTGTTGCTGTGAATCAATTTTTGAATGTGATGATGGGGATTTTTGCATTAACAATGATGGTTGATTTCGTAGTAGTGTTGTATAAGGGATTCCGGGCAGAAGATATTCGTCTACCGCTTTTGATTTTAGCTATTTCATTTGTAGGAGTCATTATTGTTTATGAATTATTGTTTATTTTTTCAAAATAGAGTGAGTAGTTATAATTTGCGTGAAGGTTAATTTTTTGTTAGTATAAAAGAATATACGGGGTCGTTACGGATTCGACAGGTATAGGTTGAGCTTTCAATGCATTTCGTAGGTTACGACTACGTTAAAACGTTACAGTTAAATATAACTGACAAACAACAAACAAACACTTTAGCTTTCGCAGCTTAATACCTGCAAGCTAAGATCTGTCCGGTATCGCCCATGTGCTCGGGTCCAGGTCTCATTATTAGTGGGATACGGTTCACTTTTCCGTCTGTCTAAGTGAAACAGAGATGATCAGGCTAGCTTAAGATGATGCTTGTTTATCAGCTAATCAGTAGCGAAACTCTAAATGGATAAACTATGAATGTAGATTTGATTGTGTCGATATATTTGGACGCGGGTTCGACTCCCGCCGGCTCCATTTTTTACGATGAATAAGGCTTAGAAATGTTGATGTTTCAATATTTCTAAGCCTTTGTTTTTTAAAATAAAAGCAGAATCCTGATTGATTTTAGTGGTAATTATTTTAAATGAGGAATCTTGTACAGCACCTAATTCAATTTCAATACAATCAGATAGAGTTAAATGTTTCTGTTTCATGTTTCTATATCATCATGTTCCCATACTTAATTTTACCATAAAATGGTCTAATTCTCATAAAAGTAGTATAATTGATACGAAAAGATTAGATAATATTGTAGAAATCAATTAGTGCTAAAGTTAGAGATATTTTTGTTAAAGTATCTTATCCTTTAAGCGGTACAGCAAGAGTTAAACAAGGAAGTACGATAACTTATGTTAATATTGTTGCTGGAAAAAATGTAAGGAGATAATTAGATGATATTCCTAACAATATGGGGCTAAAAATGAAAGCTTGTGTCAAAAAGTTACAGGTATTGCGACGTTAGAAAATGGAAGGATTGCAGAATTACATTGGTATCAGCATCCAGAAGTTGGAAAAGTAGAATTTAAAGTTAAGAGGTTTTTACAATGAAAGTAGTATATTTAGGGCCTTCAGAACCACATACTCTTGATAACGGAAAGGAATATGAAGTGATTTCTGAGGAATATGGATGGTATAGAATAATAGATAAATCAGGAGA
>CAMYBO010000042.1 GCA_947254045.1 uncultured Granulicatella sp.
AGACAGTGTCATAACTTCCTCCATATAGATAAAAAAATAGATTTGAATTTATCTAATTATAAATCCAAATCTATTATATTTTGTTTCATCGTTAGATTAGATTTTAATGTTAAACTCTACTCTATTGTAACGATTTTCAAAGAATTAAGCTACTGATATGATATGAAATTCATAGACGATACATACAATTAGCTTTATCATAATGTAGCTACGGCGCAAGCAACCTCGCATTGCGAGTCTCATTGCTAAAAATCGAGACTTAGGCTCAAGTTTTAGGCAAGAAACAGCAAAGCTGTTTCTTGCCGTCCTTAGCTACATTAATATAAAGCCATATTTTAGAAATATTATTTTGCAAGTAATTGCGTAATTTCAATAATGACATCACGTGCTTTTTCCATTGATTCTACAGCGACGAATTCGTAACGTCCGTGGAAGTTTTCTCCACCTGCAAAAATGTTTGGAGTTGGTAAGCCCATAAATGAAATTTTAGAACCATCTGTACCACCACGAATTGGTTCAATAATTGGCGTAATTGATAAGTTTTCCATTGCTTTTTGAGCAACTTCAACAGCTCTAAAGTCTTTTTCAATGATTTCTGCCATATTGTAATATTGATCTTTCATATCAATTGAAATACGATTGCTATCTAATGATGCGTTTAGTCTATCTGCAACTAATTGTAAATAAGCTTTTTTCGCTTCGAATAATGTACGATCATGGTCACGAATAATATAAACTAATTTTGCTTCTTCAACGACACCATTAGCATACATTAAGTGATAGAATCCTTCACGACCAGAAGTATGTTCTGGCACTTCATATTCAGGTAATGCATTTTGGAATTGACGTGCAAGTTCTAAAGCATTCACCATTGTATCTTTTGCAGTTCCTGGGTGAACATTTTTCCCTTGGAAAGTAATTTCAGCTTGAGCAGCATTGAAACTTTCGTATTCTAATTCGCCAACTGGTCCTCCGTCCATTGTATAGGCAAAGTCACAGCCAAATTCTTCAACATCAAATAAATCAGCCCCACGCCCGATTTCTTCGTCTGGACCAAAAGCTACACGAATTTTTCCGTGTTCAATTTCAGGATGAGCTAATAAGTAAGCACCTGCTGTTACAATTTCACTAACCCCTGCTTTATCGTCAGCTCCTAATAATGTTGTACCATCTGTTGTAATTAATGTTTTTCCAACATAGTTTTTTAAATTTGGAAAATCTTTTGGTGATAAAACAAATTTTCCTTCTTTATCTAATACAATAGCTTCACCATCATAATTTTCATGGAATTGAGGTTGTACATTACGAGCTTCAAAATCAGCTGTATCTACGTGAGCAATAAATCCAACAACTGGTACTTCTTTTGTAGTCGTAGCTGGAATTGTTGCTGTCACAAAGCTATTTTTAGGATTTAATCTTACATCTTGATATCCTAATGCTACTAATTCTTCTACTAAGTCTTTTAAAAACTCTGTTTGACTTGGTGTTGATGGAACAGTTGTACTTGTTTCATCTGAACGAGTTTCTTTTTTTACATAACGAATAAAACGATCAACTAATTGATTTGGCATGTTTAATTCCTTCTTTCTTCTTATAAAAATTCAAATGGATCCGTAAAAGTCGTACTCTTAATCACTTTTACATTCCAATTTTCTTCTTGATTCCATTGTACAAGCCAGTTCGCTAATTTTTCAATACAAACGACTTCAATATGATGCCCTGCATCCACTAATAACATTGATGACTCTTGAATATCATGAGCGACATGATACGTAATATCGCCTGTTACAAAAGCATCTGCTCCCTTACTTACAGCAGCTTGGTAAAAGCTTCCACCAGAACCGCCTAAAACGGCAACTTTACGAATTTTTTCTAACGAACGATTTTTTGGAGTAACAAAACGTAATCCTTTTAATTGGAATTGATTTTTCACATAAGTGATAAATTCTTCAACAGATAATGCTTTAGGTAATTGTCCAATACGTCCAATCCCTAGTATTTTTGCATCATTTTCTAATGCCCAAACTTCATAAGCTGGAACTTCATAAGGATGACTAGCTTTCATAGCAATAATAATAGCGTCTACTTGGTTTTCATAACAAATGACTTCTACTTTTTCCTCTGCTACTTGTTCTGGTTGATTCACTTGTCCAATAGCAGGATTTGCTCCTTCTGTTGCTGTGAAGCGACCTACTCCACTAGTTGTAAAACTACAATCCTTATAACAATCACCAATTTGTCCTGCTCCTGCTTCATGCATTGCTTGTCGAACTGTGCTTGCTTGTTCTTTCGGTACGAACACAGCAATTTTCATTTGACGAAGTTTTCCTGTTGGAGATAGTACTTCTACTTCTTCTAATTGCAGCACTTCACTTAACCAATCATTAACTCCACCTGAAACAACATCTAAGTTTGTATGTGCTGCATAAATGGCAATATCATGTTTTAAAATATCTTGATACATTTTATGTTGCGGATTTGTTAAATCAAATTGTTGTACAGGTCTAAAAATCGGCGGATGATGCGCAATAATTAAATCGACATTCTTTTCAATTGCTTCTTGAATAACAGAAGGACGAATATCTAAAGTCGTCATTACTACTTGAACTTCTTGATTCCAATCTCCAAAATGTAAGCCAATTGGGTCCTTTCCCATTGCTAAAGATTTTGGAACTCTTTGTTCAAATTTACGGATAATTTCTCTAACGGTTGGCATGATCAATCAATCCTTTCAATTCAAGATATTGATGGTTAAATTTTTCTACTTTATCAGTTGGAATTTCTTTACTATTTTTCAATTGCGCTAAAATTTCTTCGATTTTACGCAATTGACGTTCCCATTTACGAATCACCAACTCTGTTGGCTTCTCTATTAATTTTGGACCAAATTTAATTTGCGTATCTGTTAGTGGCAAGCTCTGTTCTCTTTTTTCAGCTACAATAATTTCATACAAACGATGATGATCTTCTACTACTTCTTCTTCTAAAATTTCATAGTCATGTTCCACTAGCCACTGTCTTAATAAATGTTCTGCAACATTTGGCTGTAATACTAATCTTTCTTTACCCGTTAACGTACTCTTTACTCGACCTTGTTCTAAAATACGAGCAATTAATTCTCCACCCATTCCACAAATAGAAATGGCTGTAACTTCGTCTTCAGAAGTAACGACATCTAATCCATCTCCTAAACGAACAGAAATCTTATCATTTAGAACATAATCTTGAACCGTTTGTTGGGCAGACTCGAAAGGACCTTTTACAACTTCTCCAGCAATTGCGCTAGTAATTAATCCTTGCTGAATCGCATAAACCGGTAAATAAGCATGGTCAGAACCAACATCGCATAATAATGTCGTACCTTCTAAAAAAGAAGCAACTGTTTTTAGTCTTGGGCTTAATTCTACTGACATCTCTTACTCCTTTCTCACATTAAGAAATAAATAAAACTTTTACACCAATGCTCTTTAAATAAGCAACTGTTTCAAGATCAGCGGAATAATCCGTAATTAAATGCGTAATCATAGAACAATCTGCGGTGTGGAAATTGGATTCCCTACCAACTTTTGCTCCTTCAGCTACAACAATTTTAGGGCCATTCGTTCTCTCTAAAATAACACGGTTGACTGCCGTTTCAGGTAATGCTACAGTCGTAATTCCATTTTTATTAATGCCACCGACACCTAAAAAGCAAATATTGGCACGAGCCTTTGAAAAAGAGTTAATGGCAAAATCACCAACTAAAGATTTTTTTTGTTCAAAAATTTCACCACCACTTAACACGATAGAAGCTTTTGAAGATGCTTTTTTAAAAATTGAACGTCCATTATTCGTTAAAATTGTAACATTTTCATCTGCTAAATAATTCAATAATAAAAAGGCTGTTGAACCAGAATTAATAAAAACCATATCATGTTCACGCACTAACCCAGATGCTCGGCGAGCAATATTTTTTTTAATGGAATTATATTGTTTTTGATCAATATTTTCTTTTTCAATCTTTCCAGTAATATATTTTGCTCCACCATAAAAGCGTTCGATTAATCCTTGATCTTCAAAACGTTGTAAATCTCGACGGATTGTGATTTCAGAAACTTCTAATCTATCCGATAATTCTTCCACAGATAGTTGCCTGTGTTCTTGTAATAATTTTAAAATTTCTTGTTGTCTCTTAAACACAACACCTTTGCTATTTTTCATTAGTATCCGTTCCTTTTTTCTCTATGAAGAACAGAAGAGAAGCCTTCATTGACGACTTCTCCATTGTTCATTGATTTTAGCGAATTTTTAATGATAATTCTTGTAATTGTTGTTCAGATACTGGACTTGGTGCTTGTGTCATAGTATCCATTGCTGAACCGTTTTTAGGGAATGCAATCACTTCACGGATGTTATCTTCCCCAGCTAATAACATAACTAAACGGTCTAATCCTAATGCAATTCCTCCGTGTGGTGGGAATCCATAATCTAACGCATCCATTAAGAATCCAAATTGTTCTTGTGCAGATTCTTTTGTGAATCCTAATACTTCAAACATTGCTTCTTGCATGTCTCTTCTATAAATTCTTAATGATCCTCCGCCTAATTCATATCCATTTAATACAATGTCATAAGCTTGAGCTTTAGCTGCTGCTGGATTTTCCAATAAAGCATTGAAATCTTCATTAACTGGACGAGTAAATGGATGGTGCATTGCTTGATAACGGTTTGCATCTTCGTCATATTCTAATAATGGCCAATCAACAACCCATAAGAAATTGAATTTAGTTTTATCAATTAATTCATGTTTTCTACCGAAGCGTAAACGTAATTCAGATAATGATTGTGCAACAACACTTGGTTTATCCGCACAGAAGAAAATAATATCTCCCACTTCTGCATCTAAACGTTCTCTTAATGCTGATTCTTGATTCACTAAGAATTTAGCGATTGGTCCTTTTAGTCCATCTTCTTCAACTTTCAACCAAGCTAATCCTTTTGCGCCATATTTAGCAACAAATTGTGCTAAGCTATCTGCATCTTTACGTGAATATTCATCTGCTAATCCTTTTAAGTTTAAGGCTTTTACATGTCCACCATTTTCAACAACTGTACTGAATACTTTTAAGTCAGAATCTTTTACAATATCTGCTACATCGATTAATTCCAATGCAAAACGAGTATCTGGTTTATCATTACCATAACGGCTCATTGCTTCAACAAATGATAAACGAGGGAATGGAGTTGTTACTTCTACTCCTAATGTATCTTTCATGACTTTTTTCAATAAGCCTTCCATCATTTCTTGAATTTCTTCAGCTGATAAGAAACTTGTTTCAATATCGACTTGTGTAAATTCAGGTTGACGATCTCCACGTAAATCTTCGTCACGGAAACAACGAACGATTTGGTAGTAACGGTCTAATCCCCCACCCATTAATAATTGTTTAAATGTTTGAGGAGATTGTGGTAATGCATAGAAACTTCCTTCATGTACACGAGAAGGTACTAAGTAGTCACGAGCTCCTTCTGGAGTTGATTTTGCTAAGTATGGTGTTTCTACATCAATAAATCCTTCAGTATCTAAATATTCACGAATAGCACGAGTTGTTTTATGGCGTAAACGTAAGTTTTCTAATACAGGTTTACGACGCATATCTAAATAACGATATTTCATACGTAATTCGTCTGAAGCTACTTTATCATCTTCAATGTAAATTGGTGGAGTTTTAGCTTTTGCTAATAATTCAACATGGTGAACTTCTAATTCCATTGTACCTGTTTTTAAGTTTGGATTTGTTAATCCTTCACCACGTAAAGCAACAGTCCCTGTTACTTCAATAACGTATTCAGGACGTAATGTGTCCGCAATTTCAAAAGCTGCTTGGTTATGTTGTGGGTTAAATACAACTTGCATCACACCTTCACGGTCACGTAAGTCGATAAAAATAACCCCACCATGGTCACGACGTTTTTGTACCCAACCATGTAATGTAATTTCTTTTCCTACTAATTCTTCTGTGACTAATCCACAGTAAATTGATCTCTTTTTCATACAAATCCCTACTTTCTATTTTCCAAAATATTCATCAATTGCTGTCGTATCCATTGTTGCTTGACGGAATAAACTATCAAAATCTTCATATACATCTGCTAAGTCAACTTTTACCTCTTTACCAGTGCTCATTACTTTCAGTGGAACTTGACGACTTGCCAACTCTTCTTCCCCTAATGTAATCACAACTTTTGCTCCATATTTTTGAGCATTTTTAAATTGAGGTTTTGCTTTTCTACCGAAGAAATCACGATCCACAGAATAACCTTGTTGACGTAATGAAATAGAAAGTTTTAATACTTCCTCTTCTGTTTCTTCCCCTAAACCGACAATATAAGCATCTAATTCTTGTAAGTCAGGAATTTCAACTTGTTCATCTTTCATTAATAATACAAGTCTTTCCATTCCTAATCCAAACCCAAATCCTGGAGTTTCTGGTCCATCTAACTCTTGAACGAGACCATCATAACGTCCTCCACCACAAATCGTAGTTTTAGCACCAAATGATTTTGAATCCGTCATAATTTCAAAAATTGTATCTTGATAATAATCTAATCCACGAACCATTGTTTCATCAATTTCAAATGGAATTTCTAAGGCTGTTAAATATTGTTGCACTTTTTCAAAGTGAGTGCGTGCTTCATCAGATAAAAATTCTAAAATACGTGGTGCATTTTTAACGATTTCGATATCACGTTTATCTTTACTATCTAATACACGTAATGGATTTTTATGAAGACGATTTTTTGAATCATCACTTAATTCTTCTGTAAATGGTTCTAAATAATCAATTAAAGCTTGGCGGTATGCAATACGATCAGCTGTTTTACCAAGAGAATTAATCACTAAGCGCATATTTGACAAACCAAGTTCTTTTAATAAATCCCATGCCATTGCAATAGTCTCAACATCTGTTGCTGGATTTGTTGAACCAAATACTTCTACCCCTAATTGGTGGAATTGTCTTAAACGACCTGATTGTGGACGTTCATAACGGAACATTGGTGCCATATAATATACTTTATAAGGTTTCTTATGTTCTGGACCAAATAATTTATTTTCTACATAAGCACGAACGATAGCTGCAGTTCCTTCTGGACGTAATGTAATATGACGGTTACCCTTGTCATAAAAATCATACATTTCTTTTGAAACGATATCTGAAGTATCACCTACACCTCGGCTAAATAATTCATAGCTTTCAAACATTGGTGTACGCATTTCTTCAAATTGATAATCACCTAAAATGATGCGAGCTGTTTCTTCAATATAATGCCAAATCTTTATTTCCTCTGGTAATAAATCGGCTGTTCCTTTTGGTTTTTGAATCATTTTATCCCTACTTTCTATGTATAAAAAATATGTAAAAAAATCCTGACTCAATGAGTCAGGACGATTACTTCGTGGTACCACCTAAATTTAAACAGAGTTTTCTCTATTCCTCTACTAAATAACGGCTATTTTACCGGAATAACTTTGCATTATTCTCCTCCAGAGTGTCTTTCAATTCTCTCAGTCTTTTGAGAAACTTTCAGCCATGATTTCTCTCTCTAATTGCTGCGAATCTACTTAGCTCCTTCACTGGATTTCCTATGAAATTGATACTAATTTACTAAAAAGTTAACCGTTTGTCAAGTAATGTGGATTGAATAATGCTATTTTGTATCAAACGTAAACGATAATGTTCAAAGATTAGGTTAAAAATTATATTTTAATGTTTCTAAATTTGACTTTAAAGATGTCTACCAAATTATAGATTATCTTCAAAGAATTTTTGTATTTTGTCAAAAGGTATAACATCCATTTTGTCATAAAAATCTGTATGATTTGCACCTGGTATCACAAATAATTCTTTATTATCTCCCTTTAGTTTTTCAAATGCTCTTTGGCTGAAATATAAAGAATGAGCATGTTCTCCATGAACAAGTAGGCATGCACTTCTGATTTCATCTGCATATTGCAATATTGGCATATTAATAAAGGACAGTCCAAATGTAACATTCCAACCATTGTTTGAATTAAGTGATCTTTCGTGATATCCTCTATCTGTTTTGTAATATGCATGATAATCTTTTACAAAATCTGGTGCATCTTCTGGAAGTGGATCAATGACTCCTCCTGCTAATGCATAATAACCATTTTTATAGTCTAAAGTTCTTTGTTGATTTATTTTTTGTCTAATTGCATATCTTTCATCTGAATCTATAGAATCAAAATATCCTTTTTCACCAACTCTCGTCATATCGTACATAGTTGAAGTAACGGTTGCTTTGAGTTGTGCAGAATCTTATGGAATATCTATCATTGCAGAAGCAATTAAATCTCTAACAGAAAATTATTCCAATATTCGATTTCATCTCTACAGCGGTAATTTCCAAACGGTTACTCAACAATTAAATAGTGGTCTATTAGATTTTGCTGTAACAGTTCAAAATATAAATACTTCTGCATATAATTCATTAAACTTACCTTATACGGACAAATGGGGAGTTTTAATGAGAAAAGATAATGCCTTAGCAAATAACCCAACCATAAACATCCAGGAACTTTCAAAATTACCGATAATTGTTTCAAGACAAGGATTTTCTGATGAAATGCCTAACGAATTGAAGAATATGCAATCAACAATGAATATTATTGGAACCTATGACCTTCTTTACAACGCAAGCATTTTTGTTAAAGCAGGATTAGGATATGCCTTTTGCTTTGACAAATTAGTTGATACAAGTACAGAAAGTGACTTAATTTTTAAAGAAATTTCTCCGAACATCTCATCTCCTATGAAACTTATCTGGTCAGGTAATCAACTATTATCAAAATCTGCTGAACTATTTTTAAAAGAAATCAAAAACAACACGCATTTTATAGAGTAATGCGTGTTGTTTTCGTAAATATTTAAACAGTCCCCTACTATTTTATTAGTATGGGATTCTTGAATAAAGTAATCCTTTTTCTATTTAAAATCTTTTTTAATTTTCATTCAGATATTTTTTCTAAATCAAAATTATCCATCATTTGCCCCTTTGTTAACACAATAACATTCGAGCAAAACGATTCAATTAACGACTGATTATGACTAATAAAAAGTATCGTCATATTTGTTTCTTCTTGAATTTTTTGTAACACTTTTATAACCTTTTCTTGATTCGCATCATCTAGTGAACTCGTTATTTCATCACAAATCAAGCACTCAGGTTGCGCTAAAATAGCTCTTGCAATCGCACATCTTTGACAT
>CAMYBO010000043.1 GCA_947254045.1 uncultured Granulicatella sp.
TCTATAAAGAACCCACGAATATAACGATCCTTGAAGAACAATTGAGCACGTACTTTATCGATTTCATTCCAAGGAATTTGAATATAATCTTCCGGATTTTTTTCATTATAAAACTCAAACGCTCTATCACCAACAAGAATATCGCCGTGTTTATTTCCAATCCACCCAACAAATACATTGGCTTTCGTTGTAAAAATAACTTTTGTATTTAAAGACTGTGCCATAACTTTCTCCTTATTCAATAAACTGATAGCTTTATTCTATCATAAAACAAAAAAAGATGAACAGACATTTAAATCTGTTCATCTCAAAATTGTATCTTAATTACATAATTCCTGTTACACGACCAAGAATACCTAGTGCAAATAATGCAAAAATAATTAAAATTGGACTTACTTTACGTTTTAATAACCACATACATGCGAATGTTAATAATAAAGCAGCAAAACCTGGAATTAATTGGTTTAAGTTATCTTGTAATGTTGTAACTTTTTCAGGTGTTAATGAAGTACCACCTGCTAATGCAGATAAGATTTTTTGTAATGTTGAACCATCAACAGCTCCATCTGGGAATTGAATGTATGCTCCTTCAGATAATTTAGCACGAGCAACAACTAATGGGAAGTTAATAGAAGTCCAACGTTGAACTAAAATCCCCATTACGAACATCCCTAAGATCGAAGCACCTTTAGTGATAGTTTGTAAAATACCACCTGATAAGTCACTTGTAATTTCAGAACCTTTTTGATATCCAACTTCTTGTGTATACCATAAGAAACCGATACGGATTAAGTTCCAAGCAATAAAGAAGAATAATGGTGCAATTAATGAACCACCAGTTGCCAATGAAGCAGCAATTGCTCCAATAATTGGACGAACTGTAAACCAGAATACTGGATCCCCAATACCTGCTAAAGGTCCCATCATACCAACTTTAACCCCTTGAATAGCAGCATCATCAATATCTGCTCCATTTGCTTTTTCTTCTTCAAGAGCTAATGTTACCCCAAGAATTGGAGCAGCAATATATGGGTGAGTATTAAAGAACTCTAAGTGACGTTTTAAAGCATCACTTGCTTCTTCTTTGTTAGGATATAATTTTTTAAGTGCTGGGATTAATGAGAATGCCCAACCACCATTTTGCATACGCTCATAGTTCCATGAACCTTGAAGGAACTGAGAACGTAACATAACGCTAATACGATCACTTTTCGTTAATGAAACTTTTTTCTCTGACATATCTGTTCCTCCATTCTAGTAATCATTTAAAATATCACCAAGTGGGTCTCCTGAACCAGAATTTGATCCTGAACCACCTGAGTTATTTTTTTGTAAGTTTAAGTAAATAACAGCAATTGCTAAACCGATAATACCAGTTGCAATTAATGTTAATTCTTTAATTGGTGCTAACGCGAAACCTAAGAAGAAGAATGGCCATACTTCTTTAGTTGCCATTAAGTTAATAACCATTGCATAACCAACGGCTACTACCATTCCCCCACCTACTGTCATACCACCAGTAAACCATGCTGGTAATGAACCTAAAGCAGCTTGAACTGCTGAAGAAGGGATGAATAATAAAGCTCCTGCAGGAATTGCGATACGTAAACCTTGTGTAGCTAATGCTACATAGTGCCAAAATTCAACACCACGGAAGTTACCTTGTTCTGCTGCTCTATCAGCTTGGTGAACAAGAACAACTGATAAAGTACGAACAATCATAGTTGTTACTAAACCAACAGTTGCTAAAGTGATAGCTGCTGCAATCGCGATATTACGACCATCTGTAGAGAAGTCACCAGCTTTTACATAAATAATGGCAGATGCTACTGAAGCTAACGCTGCATCGGGAGCAACCGCTGCACCGATATTAGCCCAACCTAAAGCTAATAATTGTAAAGCTCCACCTAAAATAATACATTCAGATAAATGTCCTGTTGCTAATCCAATTAATGAACATGCAATAATTGGTTGATGGAATTGGAATTGGTCTAAAATACTTTCCATACCAGCTAAAAAGGCAACAACTAGGACTGCAATAATTGCTACAATATTAAAATCCATAATGACCTCCTATTAAATGCTTAATCCTTCGTCTGCTTTTGCAGCGATTAATTTGAATAAATCAGAAGGAGAATCTCCTGATACTTTTCTAACATCGAATTTCACGCCTAAATCACGTAATTTCTTATACGTATCAACATCTGCTTGGTCAACAGATAATACATTATTAATTTGTACTTTACCAACTGAATGAGCCATAGAACCAATATTTAATTCTGGAATTTCTACACCTTTTTCAATTACTGCTAAAGCGTCTTGTGGTTTTTCAAATAATAATAATGCTTTTGTATCGCCAAAACGTGGGTCGTTATAAACTTGAACTAATTTATCCAATGGGATAACATGAGCACGAACTCCTGGAGGAGCTGCTTGTTCAATTAATTTTTTACGTAAATCGTCTTTTGCTACTGTATCAGATACAACGATAATACGGTTTGGATTTGTTGCTTTAGTCCAGTTAGTAGCAACTTGTCCGTGAAGTAAACGAGTATCAATACGAGCTAATACAAACTTAATTTTGCCATCCCCTAAAACTGTTCCTTCTGGAATAGCTCCTTTAGGTGCAACCGTTTGTTCTTCGGCTACTTCTTCTTTCTTTTGCAATTCTTCAGGTCGAACTTTCACACCTTCAATTGCAGTTGGAGCAATCGCTTGCGCAATTTCGTGAGCTGTATTCATTGAGAAACGACTCGCATATGCTTCAATTAACATTGGTAAGTTTAATCCAGCAACAATCGCACGATGTTCTGGAGCTTCTTCAAACAATTTATTTGCTTGATTGAATGGACTACCGCCCCATAAATCGACTAAGAATAAAATTTCTTCTGAATCAACTTTCGCAATGGCTTCTTGCAATTTTCTTTGCAAATCATCTGGTCCTTCGCTTGGCATAAATACAACAGATTCAACTTTTTCTTGTTCTCCAAAAATCATTGAACCAGATTGCTTAATACCAGCAGCAAATTCACCATGGCTTGCAATAATAATTCCAACCATATGATTTCCTCCTATAAATCTATATTAATGCATCCTTTAATGCACCATCTGAAGTTTAACACTAATTTTTATATTTGTAAAAGAAAACATTCATAAATAGAAAAGACTTTTCAAAGTAGTATGAGAGGTAGGGCAAAGTTGAGACCTTAGGCTCGAAGTTTAGCAATGAGACTCGCTTTTGCGAGGCTGCTTGCGTCCTAATACTACTTTACGAAAAGTCAATTTCTATATCTTATTCCATATATAAATAACCGTAATCTTTTTGTCCTCCAATTCGACCAAATGGCCAAATTGTAAACACTGCTTTTCCTTCAATCGCTGAACAATCAATAAACCCAATCATTCGACTATCTTTAGAAACCCCACGATTATCCCCTAAAACAAAATACTTTCCTTCAGGTACTTTTGATTCACCAGTTAGACTCTCTAAAGTGAAATCATCCATAAATACCGTCTGTTTTGCCAATGCTTCAGTATTAATAAATGGTTGGTCTACTTTTTTTCCGTTAATATAAAGTACATCACTCTTCATCTCAATTGTATCTCCTGGCATACCAATGACCCGTTTAATATACTCAACATTTTCATCCGGTGCCTTTAGAATAACAACATCAAATCGATGAATATCTCCAACTTTAGAAAGTACCATTCGATCACCATTATGCAACGTTGGATACATTGAATCACCACTCACTGTGAAAGGTCTACCAAGGAAGAAATACACACCCCCAACAATGATGAATGCTACTATAAATGACCAAATCCAAGACCAGATAATAGACAAAATCGAGGGTTTGTATTCATATTCATCTTCATAACTCATTCGAATCTCTCCTTATCATTCGGAATATAAATAAGAATAATCTTTTTGACCACCAATGCGATTCAACGGCCAAATCGTAAAGACTGCTTTTCCTTCAATCGCAGAACGATCAATAAATCCAATCAAGCGACTGTCTCTTGAAACCCCACGATTATCCCCCATTACAAAATATTTTCCTTCTGGTACAGTCGATTCACCTGTTAAAGCTTCTAAAGTAAAATCATCAATATAAACTGTTTTGTTTACCAGTATTTCTTTATTAATAAAAGGTTGTTCGACTACTTGACCATTAATATATAATTTACCTTCTTTTATCTCAATCGTATCTCCAGGCATCCCTATTACTCGTTTAATATACTCTTTATCTTGATCCGGAGCATGTAACACAACAACATCAAAACGATGAATATCTCCTAATTTTGACATAAACATGCGATCTGAATTATGTAATGTAGGATACATCGATTGACCACTTACCGTGAATGGTTTTCCTACAAAGACAAATAATAAGGCTAATATCGCAAATGATACTGCAAAGGAGGCTAACCAACTGAGTAATTCTTCCCATATTGTTTGCTTAGGAAGTTTTCTTTTACGCATATTACGAGGAATAAATGAACTAACTTCTTCCATTAAAAAAACCTCCATTCTATTTTAGTAATTCTTTTGCTGCTTGATACTGTGTATCATTTTGTTGAATTAATGCTCTAACACTATCCATTAATTTTTGAGCAGTCTCTTCATCCACTTCTCCTGTTGCAGTTAATCCTTCTTTTTGTTGATAAGATTTTACTGCATCTTTTGTACCTTCATCAAAATAGCCGTCTGCAGTAACAGAATATCCTAATCCTTTTAGAATCGTTTCGGCAGAAAGTACATTTTGTGAAACTGTGCCTACTTTTAATGTTTCTTTCGCATCAATAATTTTTAAAAATGCGTAATCTGGTAAATTCACTTCTTTCGTTGGAGTGACTCCTTCTTTATGAATCCAATTTCCATTTGGAGTTAACCATTTAGCATTCGTATATTTTAACTCACTATTATCAGTAATATCGACGACACTTTGTACAGTACCTTTACCATAAGTTTTTGTACCTACAATTTGACCTCCAGCACCTTCTTTAATTGCTGCAGCTAGAATTTCAGAAGCACTTGCACTCCCTTCATTTACTAGAAGGACATATGGCTGAGTAATTTTAAATTCCCCAATGGATGAAGAAGCTTTATAGATTTTTTTCTCTCCAAATCTATCTTCTACTTGAACGATTGGTTCACCATCTTTTAAGAACATATTGGCAACTTTATAAGCTTGATCTAAAAGTCCTCCAGGATTGTATCGTACATCGAAAACAAAAGCTTTAGCACCTTTATCTGTCAAATCTTTCACTGCTTTTTCTAATTCTTCAGCTGTATTTTTTGCAAAACTAGTAATACGAACATGACCAATGGTTGCATCCTCTTTATCTAATTCAGTTTTTACGGTATTAATCGCAATGCTAGCTCTAGTTAGTTTAACATCTAAAGAAGTTCCAGCACGTTCAATGGTTAAAACAACATCTGTTCCAACTTCTCCACGAACTTTTTTTACAACTTCAGAAATGGTCTTACCAGTCATATCTTCGCCATTAACTTTTGTAATGACATCATCTGCTTGAAGCCCTACTTGTTGCGAAGGACTTCCTTCCATTGTTGTACTAATCACTACTCGGCTTTGGTCTGATTTTAATTCAGCACCAATTCCACCAAAGGCGCCATTTACGGTTTCATCTAATTGGGCTGTCTCATCATTTACTAAATAAGTGGTATAAGGATCTCCAACTGATTCAGCCATTCCTTTTAAAGCACCTTGAATTAATTGTTCACTTGTAACATCTTTATCTAAATAATTTTGTTTTAAATAATAAAATACTTTTTCAATTTGAAACAATTCATTCTTTTTAAATACACCTAATGCTAAATTATTATCCGCTTTTGGCAGTTGCGTAATCACTATTGCAACTGTTAAAAAAACTGAAATGAGCATTGTAGCAATAATTGAAACGATAAAAACCCATAATCGAATTCCTTTTTTAGGTGTTTTAACGACTTTTTCTTGATTTTCTTCCATCTATTTTACCTACACATTAACCGTTGTGAACTGTTTCTAAAGCAATTTCCATCATTTCATTAAATGTTTTTTCACGTTCTTCAGCTGTTGTTTCTTCACCTGTTAAAATATGGTCGCTAATCGTTACAATTGCTAGAGCTTTTTTCTTATGTTGTGCAGCTAATGCATATAAACCAGCAGCTTCCATTTCAATGGCTAATACACCATATTCTTGCAATTTTTGTTTATTTAATTCAGCATTATAGAAACGATCTGAAGATAAAATATTTCCTACGTGTACAGTTGCGCCACGTTCTTTTGCTAAATGATAAGCTTTATCTAATAATTCAAATGATGCTAAAGGCGCAAAGTTAACTTGTCCTTGGAAAATATTTGTAATAATTGATGAATCAGTTGTAGCTCCTTGCGCTAAAACAATATCACGAACATTTACGTCTGTTTGAATTGAACCAGCTGAACCAATACGAATAATTTTTTCAACACCAAATTCTGTATATAATTCATTGGCATAAATCATCATTGAAGGAATACCCATTCCACTACCTTGAACAGATACTCGTTGTCCTTTGTATAATCCTGTATAACCAAACATATTTCTTACACTATTATATTGTTCAACATCTGTTAAATAATGTTCCGCAATGTATTTAGCACGTAATGGGTCTCCTGGCATTAATACTACCTCTGCGATTTGTCCTTTTGTTGCATTAATATGTACACTCATGTGTGATCTCCTAACTGTCTTATAGACTTTAAAATTTTTCTTACTGTAGATATTCTACTATATTGTCATTAGAAATTGAAATAGAAAAAACAAATTCATTTGATTTTAAATTAATTTGTTTTGCTTTAATCGTACTTCCTTCATGAATTCCGGATAAATTTAATAGAAAATACTGTTTCTCTTTATTTAATTGGAACCATTCTGGAAATTCCATCTGTTGTAATCTTCCTAATGCTAAAAATACTGGCAAAGAGAAACCTCCTAATTGAACAGATTCTATTTTTAATTGAATCAAGCCATCTTCTGTCACGTAAGGCACTGTCGTCATTTTATAAGGAACAGTCACGCCTAGCGCATTTGCATCTCCTGTAATTTGAATAACCGAATCATTCATCACAAAATTTGGAAAACTAGGATTATCTACTTGATTCTTTTTCGTAACAATTTCTAAAATATTTTGAATTTCATTTTTACTTAAAGTTACTTCCATCCAATTCTCTCCTTGTTCTACAATTGGTGTTTAGGTTGATTGGGAATTAACGAGGAAATAATCACAAATACATTTATAGCAAAGATGCCAAAAAATGCGATTTTCCAGTAATTCCATTTTCTTTTTGTTTTTCTTGAAGGTGTCATTCTATCACCTCTTTCATTTTTGTGATTGCTATTATACTAAATACTCACCTAATCTTCTAAAAGAAAGGCTTGAAATACATTATTTCCTAAAAACTTTCCTTTATGAGTTAATGCAATTCCTTCTGGTGTCATTTGGATTAGTTCTTGTTCTAATAATTCTTCAATAATATCCTGATAAATATCATTGATATTTCTTCCAAATCGTTTTAAAAATTCTTGATTTGAAACTCCGGACATTTTTCTTAATCCTAAAAACATAAACTCTTCTATTTGGGATTTTTGACTTAATACATCCTTTTGTAAAATTGGAAGTTCAAAATTTCGTAATGGTTCTAAATAATGTTGAATTGGTCCACAATTTTGATAGCGTTCTTGATTTAAATAACCATGAGCACCCGCACCAAAGCCTAAATACTCATCAGCTTTCCAGTAATGTAAATTATGTCTTGATTCAAAACCTGGTAGAGCATAATTACTAATTTCATAATGATGTCGTCCAAATCTTTCCATAACATCCATAGCTAATTGAAACATATCTGCTTCCTCATCTTGCGATGGTAAAGGAAGCTTTCCTTGTCTCATTAAATTATAAAATACAGTCTTTTGTTCTAAAATTAAGGAATAAATCGAATAATGTGGCAAGTCCAAATCAATTGCAAGTTTTAAACTATCTTCAAAATCTTGAATCGTTTGTTGAGGCAGTCTAAAAATCAAATCAATACTGATATTCTCAAAGCCTAGTTTTCGAGCATTTCCTATCGTTTGTAAAACTGTTTTTTTACTATGTTTTCGACCAATCTTCTTCAATAATTCATCATTAAAGGATTGAACTCCCATACTGATACGATTAACCCCATATTCTTTCATCACTTCTAACCGGTCAATCTGTCCATCATCTGGATTTAATTCCATTGAAAATTCGCAATTTTTCTCTAATGGTAAATAACGATGAATCCCTTCAAATAAAGTTGCTAATTGCTTAGGCGTTAAAGTTGAAGGAGTTCCTCCCCCGATATATAACGTCTCTAAAGGAGAGATGGGATGAGCTTCTGCTCGTAATTGCATTTCTCTTACTAATAAATCAACATATTCATCAACCGGTTGCCCCTCAATAAATACTTTATTAAAATCACAATAATAGCAAATATGAGAACAAAAAGGAATATGAATATAAGCTGCTCTTACTGCGTTCATTTATCTCTCCTTATTCTTTTGGTTTATTTTCCCGAATTTGTTGAATTACTGCTTCATCCGGAGTAATATACGTATTTTGTTGTCCTTCATACACAACAAATCCTGGTTTAGATCCATTTGGCTTTCTAATTTTCGAAACAGAAACATAGTCCACAGGAACAGTTGCAGAATGACGATATTTAGAATAGTATGCTGCTAACATGGCTGCTTGACCAATTGTTTCATCCGTTGGATTAACAGACTCTACAATCACGTGTGACCCAGGAATATTTTGGGCATGTAACCATAAGTATTCTTTTTTCGCTTGTTTTAAGGTTAAATGATCATTTTGTAAATTATTTCTACCTACTAAAATTCTAGTACCATCATTCGAATAAAAAACATACGGTTTTGAAGGTTTTGTTTTTTGTTTTCCTTTTTTCATAGCGGAGCGTTTTAAATACCCACTTGCTACTAATT
>CAMYBO010000044.1 GCA_947254045.1 uncultured Granulicatella sp.
ATATAGTTTAATTTTTTAAAAGTAATTTTCCGTCTCAAAAATGTAAACGCTAAATTTTTTTATTTTTTATAAAAAAAAAGCTTGCAAACGATTTCTGAAAGGGTTATACTAAAGCCAGTTAAGAAATCGTTTGCGTTAACTGAATATATCTCAAGGGAGGAAAAAATAATGGCAAACACATGGCTTAAAAAATCATTTGTTGTCGGCTTAGCTGGTTTAGCATTAGCAGCTTGCGGCAGCAAATCATCAGACTCTTCAAAAGGAGGCTCTTCTGAAGGCAAAAAAGAATTCACTTTATATAGTAATAAGAGTGAAATTCAAGATGCTTTAACAGCATACGCTAAAGAATGGGGCGACAAAAACGGAGTTACAGTAAATATCAAAACATGTTCTGGTTCATGTAAAATTGCAGACCAATTAAAAACTGAATTTACAGCTGGAACTGCTCCAGACGTATTCGTAATCGAAGGACAAGCTGGATACGACTTATGGAAAGATAACTTACAACCACTTAAAGGTGACTGGATTGACAAAACAGAATTCGAATTCAAACAAGGAAACGATGTTTACGGATTCCCAGTAGCTGTTGAAGGTTACGGTTTAGCTTACAATAAAGAAGTATTATCTAAAGCTGGTATCGACCCTGCTTCATTAACTTCATTTGATGCAGTTCAAAAAGCAATGGATACATTAGAAAGCAAAAAAGATGAATTAGGTTTATCTACAGTAGTAGCAACTGCTACTAAAGAAGGTGAAACTTGGATCATGGGTATCCACGACTTCGCTTCTTACTTAAGTTCTGGTTTACCAAATGGTGACCGTACAATTACTCAACAAGTAGTTAAAGGTGAAACTGATGCAGCTCGTTTATCTAACTATGCTGACTGGGTTGAATTATTATTCAAACACACTGAGAAAAAATTATTAACAGTTGGTACACAAGAAGATATGGACTCTGCATTTGCTAGTGGTAAAGCAGCATTCTTACACCAAGGTAACTGGAAAGATCCTAACTTAAAACAATTAAACGCTAAATTCGAAATGGGATTCATCCCTTACCAAACTTTAGGTAAAGATAAAAATGCTGATGGATTATTTATCGGTGCTCCATCTTACTATGTAGTTAACAAAGATACTAAAGCTTTAGATTCAATCAACAAATTCTTCAATGACTTAGTTGATACTAAAGAAGGTCAAGATTACACAGTAAACAAAGCTAACATGATTTCAGCATTCACTACTTCTAAAGAAATGCCAAGCGCACCATTATCTAAATTCTTAGCTGAATGGGTTGCTGCTAAAAAACCAGTTTATTCATTTGATAACCCATACTTCATGCCTGACAACTTCTTAATGGGTAAATTAGGACCAATCTTCGGGCAATACGCTCAAGGTTCAATCGACAAAGCTAAATTCCAAGAATTGATCACAAATCAAATCAAAGAAGTACCAAGCTTACTTCAAAAATAACAATTAAGTATGTAACACAGGCCCACAACTACTTACAACGGTCGTTGTGGGTTTGCTGTTATTAATACCTCAGCAATACATAAAAGGAGGAACCCTAACATGTCTAAGAATAAAAAAGCTCTTAGTCGTGACGATCGCGCAAGACGTACGTTTTACTGGCTTGTGCTACCGGCATTTATCATTTTCGCACTCGTAATTATTGTACCTTTCTTCTTAGGTTTCTACTATTCTCTAACAGACTGGAAGAGTGTAACACAAACTAAAATTAACTTTGTTGGATTAAAAAACTTTACGGATAGTTTCGCTGATACTCGTTTCCAATATTCATTAATGATTACTGTAATTTTCGCATTATTTAACGTAGTCGTTGTAAACTTTGTATCATTCGGTTTAGCTTTACTAGTATCTAGTAAAATTAAATTAAGTAATATTTTCCGTGCAGGATTCTTTATTCCTAACCTTATCGGGGGACTTGTATTAGGGTATATCTGGCAATTCATTTATAACTCTGTATTCCCTGCTTTAGGTTCAGCTATTGGAAGTCAATTCTTAGTTGAAAACCTATTTTTAGGTGACGTTAAATTAGCTGTATTAGCTTTAATCATTACTAATACTTGGCAATATGCCGGTTATATTATGATGATTTACTTTGCAGCATTACAAAATGTACCTTCAAGTTTAGTAGAATCTGCTTCTCTTGATGGAGCTAATGCTTTCCAAAGATTAAAACATATTATTATTCCAATGGTAATGCCTGCGTTTACGGTATCACTATTCTTAACAATTACAAACTCATTTAAAATTTTCGACGTAAACTTCTCACTTACTGGTGGCGGACCGTCTCTATTATGGCATGATAAAGCTATCCAAAGTACAGAGTTTATTACAATGAACATTTATAACACTGCTTCAGGAGATAACTTAATGGCACAAGGTCAAGCTCGTGCAGTTATTCTATTCTTTATCTTAGTAGTGATTAGTATTGTTCAAACAACAATCACTAAACGGAAGGAGATTGACTTATAATGAAAAACCAAAAACTTGGCTTATTACTTTTAGAAATTTTTGGAGTTATTTTATTCCTATTATTCTTAAGTCCAATCTTTTTATTAGTGATCAACTCAGCAAAAAGTTCTGCTGAAATCTTAGCGAGCCCATTATCATGGCCTACAAGTTTCGGACAACTTTGGACAAATGCGGTAACAATTTGGAACAATCCTTCCATTAAATACCCATCATCATTTTTTGCTTCAACAATTATTACAGTGATTTCTTTAGTAACAATCACTCTATTCTCAGCATTAGCTGCTTGGGGATTAGTTCGTTACCGTTCTAAATTATCAACTGTTGTATTCTTTATCTTTGTAGCATCAATGGTAATTCCTTTCCAAGTTGTAATGTATCCATTAGTTACTTGGTTCAAAATTTTAAGTGACACAATTACAAATCCATTATTCGGATTCAGCTTATTACGTACTTATCCAGGTATTATCTTTGCATATACTGGATTTGGGATGTCTCTATCAGTATTCATGTTCCATGGATTCATCAAAGGGGTTCCACTAGAAATCGAAGAAGCTGCTGAACTAGATGGATGTAATAAAATGCAAACATTTTTCTATGTTGTATTACCAATTTTAAAACCAATCTATGTAACAATTTTAATTTTAAATGGTATCTGGATTTGGAACGACTTCTTATTACCACTATTATTACTAGGTAAAGGAAATACGATTCAAACACTTCCAATCGCAGTATCTAACTTCGCAGGTTCATTTACAAAACAATGGGATATGATCTTAACATCTACTCTATTAATTATGTTACCAGTCATCATCCTATTCTTAATCGCTCAAAAACATATCATGAAAGGTATGGTTGACGGAGCTATCAAATCTTAAGATGATTTTTACTCTGGGCTGGTTAACTTTATTTTCCTGCCCAGATTTTTTATGGTTAATTATTTAAAAAGGAGGAACATAAATGGCTGTTACTATTAAGGATGTTGCGCGTCTTGCTGAAGTATCGCCCTCAACGGTTACTCGTGTCATTCAAGATAAACCAAGCATTAGCCAAGCAACTAAAAAAAGAGTTCGACAAGCAATGGAAACTCTTAATTATCATCCTAATTTTAATGCTAGAAGTTTAGCTAGTAATAAAACAAATGTCATTGGTGTCGTTCTTCCAAGGGATACAGATGCATTTTATCAAAACTCGTTCTTCCCTGAAGTTATTCGAGGGATTTCTCAAATCGCTGCTGATCATCAATATTTGATTCAGCTATGTACAGGAAAAGACGATGAACAGCGCTTAAAAATTTTAAAAGACACTATTTTAGGGAGACGTGTTGACGGGATTATCTTTCTTTATGGGGAAACAGATGACCCATTAGTGGAGTTAGCTATCGAACAAAAATTTCCTAGTGTCGTTATCGGGAAATCATTATCACCATTCATTTCATTTGTGGATAATAATAATGAAAAAGCAGGTTTTGACGCCACTAAGTATATGATTCAAGAAGGTTGCTCTTCTATTGCATTTGTTAGTGGTCGTCATCAATTGTTCGTTTCTCAAGATCGTTTAATTGGTTATCAACGCGCTTTAGAGCATTATCACATTCCTTTCAAAGAAGGGTTAATTTCACATGTTGGGGAATTTACAAGGGAACGTGGATATCAAACAATGAAATCCATTATTGAACGGGAATCGATTGATGGAGTTGTAACAACCGATGCTTTAATTACAGAAGGAGCTTTAAGATATTTAAATGAACAAAAAATATCTCTTCCAGTGATTACATTTGATTCAAATCCACCTCTACTTCCAATGACTGCCTATGTCAATATTCATACATTAGAACTTGGTAGAAGTGCTTTTGAAATGCTGTTAAAAGTCATCGACTCTTATAACGATAAACAAATGATGTGTTATCGAACATTTGTAGAACATTCCATTGTTCGCTTATAAAAAGATGGCAAGCTGTCTAAGCTTGTCTTCTTTTTTATATAATTATCCATTGTCAAATAGTACTTTTTTTTGATAAAATAGTAGAAATAAGAAAGACAGGAGGTTTATTATGAAAACTGATAATCCATTATCTGAGAGACTATGCTATTCTATTTATTCCACTCAAAAACTGGTAAATAAATATTATCAATATGCTTTAGCTCCTTATCATTTAACTTATACTCAATTCATCGTTTTAGAAACTCTTTGAGAAGAAGAAAAACTTTCTTTAGGCGAAATTGGGCAACGAGTTGGCCTTGAAAGCAATACACTAACTCCTCTCTTAAAACGATTAGAAGATAAAAACTGATTATTCGTAGACGTCCTGCAGCTAATAAACGTCAATTAATCATTCGCTTAAGCGCTAATGGAAAGAGACTTCACGATGAATTAGAACAACATTTACGATCTTGTTTTGCTAGCGTGGAAGGTTTTGATTTTGAAAAAGTAAAAGAACTCATAGCATTAAACAATCAATTAAAACAAACCATTGAAAATTTCATTACGAATAAGGAGGAAAATGATAACCAAGTAGAACAATAGATGTCTACTTTCATTACTGTATTATGTTTAAAAAAACATCTGTTAATTTATTAGATGGTCCTATATTACGATCTATCATTGCCTTTGCAATTCCGATTTTAATTTCAAATATTTTCCAACAATTATATAACACTGCAGATATTATGATTGTTGGACGTTATCTTGGCCCTAATGCTCTTGCAGGGGTTGGAGCAACCGCAGCAATATTCGAACTAGTAATTGGTTTTTCTCTTGGAGTTGGAAATGGGATGGGCGTTGTCATTGCTCGTTGTTTTGGCGCACAAGATATGACTCAATTAAAACGAGCTGTAGCTTCAACATTAGTAATCGGGTTAGGACTAAGCTTCTTAGTTTCGACAATCGGTCACTTTGGAATGTATCCTCTTCTCGAATTTTTAGGCACCCCTTCTGAAATTATCGATTTATCATACCAATATATTCATATGATCGTCCTATGTGTGGGTGTAACATTTGCCTATAATTTATGTGCTGGTTTGCTTCGTGCAGTTGGAGATAGTCAAGCAGCACTATACTTCTTAATATTTTCTGCTATTGTAAATATTATTTTAGATTTATTCTTTATTACTCAATTACATTTAGGCGTACAATCAGCTGGTCTAGCAACGATTATTTCTCAAGGATTATCTGCTATCCTTTGCTTCTTTTATATCCAAAGAAGAGCCAATTTTCTTCTCCCTCAAAAAGAACACTTTGTACGGGATAAAGAACTCTATCTTGACTTATTAGGACAAGGCTTAGCAATGGGCTTGATGACTTCGATTGTTTCTATTGGAACAGTCACTTTACAAACTTCGATTAATGCACTTGGAGCAACCATTATTAGTGCTCAAACTTCTGCTAGAAGAATCATGTCATTTTCAATGCTACCTGTTTCAGCTATTGCTTCATCCTTAACAACTTTTACTTCTCAGAACTTAGGAGCAAATCGTCCTCAGAGAATTCAACGTGGAATTTACTTAGGTAGTATGGTTGCCATTATATGGACAATTTTTATCGCCATTACATTGTTTTTTGCCAGTCCATCATTAAATGAATTAATTTCTGGTTCAACTAATCCTGAATTGATTTCTAATGCGTCACTTTATAATCGCATTAGTTCATCCTTCTATCCTGTCTTAGCACTGTTACTTGTGTTAAGAAATAGTTTGCAAGGATTAGGACAAAAAATCACACCATTAATTTCAAGTTTTATTGAATTATTTGGGAAAGTTTTATTTGTACTCTTCATTATTCCTTCAACTGGATATATGGGAGTTATCTTCTGTGAACCACTCATTTGGATTCCAATGACAATTCAGTTATATTATTCTTATAAACATCAACCGATTATTTTATCATTAAAAAACGCATCTCATTCCTAAAAGAGATGCGTTTTTTGTTATTATTTCACTTTTTCTTTTAACGTTGTTTTGAGCATGAATATTGCTGTCGCTAAACTAGCTAAAGCTAATCCTAGCATTCCTCCATCAACACTTTCTCCAGTTTGAGGTAATTGTGGAACTTTCTTTTCCTCCGTTGTTGTTTCTGGAATAGTATTTTCTGGTTCCTTTGTTCCATAAAATCTGATAGTCTGATAAACTCGAGATAATGTCTTTCCTGTTTTTTTATCCTTATAATTTACTTTACGAGTTACTTCTTTTTCATACCCCTTTAGTTTAGTATTGACCGCCGTATCTGGTGCTTTTATTCTCCTAGCTGATACTCCATCTTCATCCGTAAATTGTTCAGCATAAGGGAATTGCTTCACAAAAGCCTCATTTAAAGCTATTTCAGCTGCATTCAGTTTTCCGTATTATTTTCTTGTGCGCTAACGATATGTGAAGTATACAATCCTCCGAATATCATTGCTGCTAAAACTATTTTTATCATTCTACTTTTTTTCATTTTAAAATACCCACTTTATCTGTTTTTTCTTTAGAAATTCTTCCATATTCTTTTTCATATTCAGCTTTATTGAACTGCTATCAAAATCCGCTTTCAACATTCCTACATTCAATTATTTCTTCCCCTTATGTGAAAAAATCCTAAAATAAAAAAGCCTCCCTTAGAAGACTTCAATACTTATTTATCTGGAATAACTTTAAAGAGATAATACGTAATAAACACTGTTAATAAAGCTAGACCAATTTTCACATAAATAATTGGGGCAAAATAAATGGAAATACCCATTAAAATGTAAATATAAATAATAATTTTCTTTTTACGAGATCGTGCAATAGATTTTGTTTCTAAATAATCCGATACATAAATTTGGTATAATTTTGTATTCGCAAACCATTCTTCAAATCTTTTCGAACTTTTGGAAAAACAGAATACCGTCAATAACAAAAATGGTGTCGTTGGCAAAACTGGAAGAACAATTCCTATTATTCCTAATGCTAATGAAATCCATGCTACAACAAAATAAAACCCTCTCATATTTCCTCCTTAATTCATTCTTTCTAATACAGCTACTGTTTCCACATACTCATCATTGTCCAAACTAAATTTCTTACTATCTTTAAGCTCTAACAAACAAAGTATTCTTATCTAGAATAATTAAGCCCAAAATAGGTTTACAATATATTTTCCCGATTGCCTAAGTTTAATGAATCATATCTTTGTAAAATTCATCTACGATTATAAGAGTATTTCCTTATAAAAACTGTCTAAAAAATATTTGTAATCCAGCCATTTCCCTATGCCGTTCAATAGTCCTTTAACAAATTTTCCAGCCATTCTATATTAGAAATCGATGAATTATCTACCGCGTCATCAGCAATATTTGTATGTGGACACGCAGAACATAATGGATTGTCTCCATTATTCCGTCCGCTATATGCACCATTATTTTTAATTTCTTTTTCTATTTTCCCATTAACAATTTCAAAATGCAAAGAAGTTTCATCTGCATAGCCAGTATCTGGAATAAAACGCTCTGTAAAAGCAAAGTATTTTACCGTATTTCCTTCAAGAAACTTGTCGAAATAGTCTTTGCGGATAAAGACAGTTCCACCGATAGGGTCTCTATAATATGAATTCTTATTGTTGTTACATATTATCACTTTTTCTTTATCTTGAGTTTCCCATGATAAATCCGAAACATTCAACTTGAGATTAAAAAATCTAATAATATTCGATGGTGGTAATACTAATGAAGTCTCCTCAAAAACTTCAGATTGATTATTAATATTTTTTACATTCTTGCAAAGCCAAGGTTTTGATTCATTATTAGGATATGAATTCAAATTGCCAATATATTCTTCTAATTCAATGGTCAGATAGCGAGCATTACCATCATCGTATATTGTTTCATTTTCCGAAGAGCAACACCACAAATCATATGTATCTTTCCATCTTGTTTCATATTTATCTTCCTCATGTAGAGATACTCTACCAGCCAACATTACCCATTTTTGATGTTTTAATTCAACTGTTTCTAGAAGATGCAACACATTTCTTCTAGTTAATTCAACATTTTCTACCCAACAAACATCACGCTGCACAGGCATCTCTAAGGAATTTATTGCATAATCTCCCAGTCTCTCTATAAAATCTTGATATGTTGGAATTGGTGCTGTAATAATAACATCTTCTCCATATTCCAAAGGATCATACACTTCATATCCGATACTATTCTGAATATTATTATATGTTGCAAACTGATTTGTATAATAGTTACACATCAAGCTCCCGTAATATAATCCTGTTGCAATATCTACCCCCTTCATATAGACAGAATGATGAAAATCTACTTCACGAATATTCATAGATTTTCTATCTGCTGAGATATTGTAATATTCGAAAACATATCTAAAAACTTTTTCAAAGCTTTCCATAAAAGAATTCATATCCAATGTTTTAATCTCTGCTATAGACTCTATCTCTGGCATAATTCTATTTTCGAATGCTAACCAACCGCTGCATTTCCCACCACATACACAGGAGTATTTATTAT
>CAMYBO010000045.1 GCA_947254045.1 uncultured Granulicatella sp.
AAAACAATTAAAAAAAGTTTAAAAATTTTTCAAAAAAATTTAAAAAAACAATTGCGTGAATTGTCAGAATATTATATAATCTTCTCATCGCTTAAAAAACAGATTATGAAATGAGGGATTATGATGAATTTAAAAAAATTTGGACTAGGATTGGTATCAGCAGCAATTTTAGCAGGATGTAGCGCAGGAGGCACATCAAATGGAAACACAGTAAAACTTGGTGGTAACTTCGAGTTAACAGGTAACGTTGCCGCTTATGGTTCTTCTATGAATAACGCTGTTAAATTAGCCGTTGAACAAAAAGGAAAGTTATTAGATAAAGAATTAAAATATGTTTCTTATGATAATAAATCAGAAAAAACAGAAGTAGCTTCTGTAGCTAAAAAATTAGTTTCTGAAAAAGTTGTTGGGGTTGTCGGACCTGCTACAACAGGGGATGCTCAAGTTTCAATCCCAATCATGGAACAAGCAAAAATTCCAGCAATATTCCCAGCAACAACAGGGAACGGAATTACATTAAAAGATGCGAAAAATCCAGAATCAGTATACGACTATATCTTCCGTGTATGCTTCTCTGATAATTATCAAGGGGTTGTAGGTGCAGGATTTGTAAGCCAAAAATTCCCAAATGCTAAAGTAGCAGTATTACAAGACTCAGCAAGTGATTACTCAAAAGGTTTATCAGAAGCATTCGAAAAAACTTATACAGACGCAAAAATCGGTGGACAAATTGTTGCGAAAGAAACTTATCAATCAAAAGATACAGATTTCCAAGCAGTATTAACTTCATTAAAATCAAAATCATTTGATGTATTATACATCCCAGGATATTACGAGGAAGTTGGTTTAATCATCAAACAAGCTCGTGAATTAGGAATCACTCAACCAATCGTTGGTGGAGATGGATTATCAAGTGAAAAATTAGCAGAATTAGCTGGTAACAAAGCAAACTTAACAAATGTCTTCTATACAGCTCACTTCTCTGCTAAGAGTACAGATGCAGATGTTCAAGCATTCATTAAAGCGTATAAAGAAAAATATGGTACAACACCAGATTCATTCTCAGCTTTAGCATATGATGCAGCACAATTATTAATGAAAGCTATTGAAAAAGCAGGTTCAACTGATACTCAAGCAATCAAAAAAGCATTAGTAGAATCTACAGATTTTGATGGTGTTACTGGTACATTCACAATGGGTAAAGATCACACTCCTGTAAAATCAACAGTTGTTATCGAATACCAAAACGGTGAAGAAGTAAGTGCTAAAGAATATTCAGCACAATAATATATAAAATGTTGAGGAAAGAGAGGCAGTTGGGGGAACCCGCCTCTTTTTTCACATGATAGGCAAATACAAAAAACGTTTTTCTAGAGGAAGGAGCTTAAAATGGAGCTATTGATACAACAATTAGTCAATGGGATTGCCCTAGGAAGTATTTATGCTTTAGTGGCACTTGGCTATACAATGGTTTATGGAACAATTAAATTAATCAACTTTGCTCATGGTGATGTTTATATGATGGGTGCATTTGTTGGTTTTTATGCAATGAATGGATTGGGGTTAAATATTTTCTTATCTCTTTTATTAGCAATGGTCAGCTGTGCTGTTTTAGGAGTTGTCATTGAGAGAGTAGCGTATAAACCTTTAAGACGTTCGACTCGTGTTGCTGCTTTAATTACAGCAATTGGGGTTTCATTTTTACTTGAAAATGTGATGAGTTATCTTTTTGGAGCAGAAATTCGTCCATTCCCATCTGATTTTGGGACAACAAACTATACTTTATTCGGTAATATTACGATTAATGGAAAGCAAATCTTAATTTTTGCTACAACAGTCATTTTAATGGCACTATTACAATTTATCGTTCATTATACAAAAATGGGGAAAGCAATGCGTGCGGTTGCGGTAGATGAAGATGCAGCTCAATTAATGGGGATTGATGTGGATCAAGTAATTTCATTTACATTCGCATTAGGTTCAAGTCTTGCAGGGATTGCAGGGGTATTAGTTGCTTTATACTATAATACATTCTCTGCAACAATGGGGATTGTACCAGGATTGAAAGCTTTCGTAGCTGCGGTATTAGGAGGAATTGGTAGTATTCCAGGTGCTATGATCGGTGGCTATGTCATTGGTTTATTAGAAACACTCGTTAGCTATTTAGGATTCTCTCCATATAAAGATGGAGTAGTTTACTTCCTATTATTTGTTATTTTATTAGTATTACCAGCAGGCTTGTTTGGTAAAAATGTTAAAGAGAAAGTGTAGGTGAGAAATATGCAACGATTTCATCAGAAAAATCTTATTTGGTTGGCTTCTGCAGTATTAGTCTATTTATTACTTCAAGTGTTAGTTCAAGTAGGAGTGATTAATTTCTATTATGAAAGTACTTTTATTAATATTATGATTAATATTATTTTCGCAGTTGGATTAAATTTAATTTTGGGGGTTGCAGGTCAATTCTCACTAGGTCATGCTGGATTTATTGCGATTGGTGCTTATAGTGCTGCTATTATCGGAAAAGCGGTTAGTGGTTTAGCGGGCTTATTTGCTGGAATGGCAGTTGGGGTAGTCATTTCAATTGTGATTGCTTATTTAGTTGGGTTACCAACACTTCGTTTAAAAGGGGATTATTTAGCGATTGCAACATTAGGGATTGCTGAAATTATTCGTGTAGCCTTAAATAATATGAAAATTACAAATGGTGCTGCAGGGATTAGTGGAGTTCCATTAACAACAACATGGACAATTGTTTATATTGCGTTAGTTTTAACAACAATTTTAGTATTAAACTATGCCAATAGTAGTGCGGGTCGCGCGACTTATGCAGTATTACAAGATGAAATTGCAGCAGAATCAATGGGGGTAAATGTTACTCGCTATAAAATGTTAGCCTTCATCATTGGAGCAGCAACAGCAAGTATTGGTGGAACATTAACAGCCACTTATTTAGGAACTGTAACACCAAGTGACTTCACATTTATGAAATCAATCGATGTATTAATTATTGTTGTATTCGGAGGAATCGGTAGTTTTACTGGTTCATTTGTAGCTGCGATTTTACTTGGAATTATTAATACATTCTTGCAACCATTTGGACAATTACGTATGATTATTTATGCAGTAGCGTTAATTTTAATTATGATCTTCCGTCCAGGTGGATTATTAGGAACTTGGGAATTCCATTTTGGCACATTCTTAAGTAATAAATTGAAGAAAAAAGAGAAAGGAGAAACAGAATGAGTTTATTAGAAGTAAAAGGTTTAACAAAAAATTTTGGTGGATTATCAGCTGTTTCGAACGTTTCTCTTAAAGCAGAAAAAGAAGAATTAATTGGATTAATTGGACCAAATGGTGCCGGTAAAACAACATTCTTCAACCTTTTAACAGGAGTATATGTTCCAACAGAAGGAACGATTGAATTAGAAACTGAAAATGGTAAAACATTATTAAATGGAATTGCACCGAATAAAATTACAGAATTAGGATTAGCACGTACCTTCCAAAATATTCGTTTATTTAAAGATTTAACAGTATTAGAAAATGTAATGGTAGCGATGCATGCACATAAAGGTAATTCATTATTCTCAAGTTTATTCAGAACAAAAGCATATTATGAAACAGAAAAAATGATGAAAGAAGAAGCGTTAGAATTATTAAAAATCTTCAACTTAGAATCATTTGCTCAAGATAAAGCGAAAAACTTAGCTTATGGGCAACAACGTGAATTAGAAATCGTTCGTGCCTTAGCAACAAAACCAAAAATTTTATTTTTAGATGAACCTGCTGCAGGGATGAACCCACAAGAAACAGCAAATCTAACAAAACTAATTGCGCAAATCCAAGAACAATTCGGATTAACAGTTGTATTAATTGAACATGATATGTCATTAGTGATGGAAATTTGCCAACGTTTATATGTATTAGAATATGGAAGATTATTAGCACATGGAACACCAGAAGAAATCAAGAAAAATCCTGATGTTATTCGTGCTTACTTAGGAGGAGAGTAATCATGTTAGAAGTAAAAGATTTAAGCGTACATTATGGCATGATTCAAGCCGTTAAAGATGTAAGCTTCACAGTTAACGAAGGAGAAATTGTTTCTCTAATTGGTGCCAATGGTGCTGGAAAATCAACTATTTTAAAAACTTTATCAGGTTTAGTACGTCCAAGTGCGGGAACGATTGAATATTTAGGGCAAGATATTACAAAATTAGCTGCTAAAAAAATTGTTTCATTAGGTTTAGCACAAGTTCCAGAAGGTCGTCACATATTTAGAGGACTTTCTGTAAAAGAAAACCTTGATTTAGGAGCATTTTTACGAAATGATAAAGAGGAAATTCAAAAAGATATGAAAGCAATCTTTGAGAGATTCCCAATTTTAGAAGAACGTAAAAATCAAGATGCTGCAACATTATCAGGTGGGGAACAACAAATGTTAGCAATGGGACGTGCATTAATGACTCGTCCGAAACTATTATTATTAGATGAACCATCAATGGGATTAGCACCAATTTTCATTAAAGAAATCTTCAATATCATTCAAGAAATTCAAAAACAAGGAACGACTGTATTACTAATTGAGCAAAATGCGAAAATGGCATTATCTATTGCTTCAAGAGGATATGTATTAGAAACAGGATCTGTGGTATTATCAGGTACAGGTAAGGAATTACTTGAAAGTGAAGATGTTCAAAAAGCATATTTAGGGGGATAATCATGGAAGTAAAAGATTATATGTCAACAAACTTAATAACGGTTGAACCAAATACAACTGTTATGAAAGCATTAGATTTAATGAAAGAACATGATGTGCATCGTCTTCCAGTCGTTGAAGGAGACAAATTAGTAGGTTTATTAACTGCAGAATTAGTCGCTCAAAACTCACCTTCAATGGCAACAAGTTTAAGTGTGCATGAATTAAATTACTTATTAAACAAAACGACTGCTAAAGATATTATGTTGAAACAAGTCATTACTGTAAAACCAACTGCTGTCTTAGAAGAAGCCGCTTCTATTATGAGACAACAAGGAATTGGTGTTTTACCAGTACTTGAACCAAGAGGAAACTTAGTAGGAATTATTACTGACAAAGATATTATGGATGCGTTCATTGATATTTCAGGATATAATACTCCAGGATCTCGTTTATTCATCGAAATTAATGAAGACAAACCTGGTCCATTAGAAGAAATTTCAAATGTTTTACGTGACAATAATGTCAATGTAGATACTATTTCTGTTTATCACCGTGAAGGAAAAGTACAAGTAGTTCTTCATGTAGATTCTGAAAATCCAGATGAAGTAGCAGATTTTATCGCACAAAGAGGATATAGAATTATCTCTTCAATGAGAAAGTAGAAAACGAATCATAGACTTTTCCAATGTGGCAGAGGATTTTGCGACAGGAAAGTCTTTTTCTTTGGTTCAGTATCAATAGTAGCTTCTCTTTTTTCAAGAGCAGTTTTCTGCTATACTAGTACTGCTACACTAGAGAAAGAAAGGAATGAATGAGATGAAATATGATTTTACAACAGAGATCAACCGTCATGGAAAAGATGCGATGGCTGTTGATGGATTAGGATTAATTCCAGGGAAAGCACCAAACTCACCTAAGGAAGGCTTTGATGTGATTCCGATGTGGATTGCAGATATGAATTTTGCGACAGTTCCAACAGTCATTCAAGCGATGAAGGAACGTTTAGAGCATCCAGTTTTTGGATATTTTATGCAGCCAAAAGATTATTATAATGCCATTATTCGTTGGCATCAATTTCACCATCAAGTGGAAGGGTTAACCGCTAAACATATTGGATATCATAACAGTGTGTTAGGAGGAGTGGTTTCAGCCTTAACTTCTTTTGCTTCCCCAGGTGATTCTATTTTAGTGCATAGCCCGACGTATGGAGGATTTACAGAAGTTTTAAAAAATAATGGTTTTAATATTGTATTAAGCCCACTAGTGAAAGATGAAGAAGGTGTTTATCGTATCGATTATAAAGATATGGAAGCAAAGATTCGTAAACATCATATTCATGTATCGATTTTCTGTTCACCACATAATCCAACAGGTCGTGTTTGGAATCGTGAAGAATTAGAAAAAGTAATGGCAATCTATCAAAAACAGGATGTCACAGTTATTTCTGATGAAATTTGGTCGGATTTAGTGATGCCAGGAGTGAAACATATTCCAACACAAAGTGTCTCTGAAGATGCGAAGAACCGTACAATTGCATTTTATGCTCCAAGTAAGACATTTAATTTAGCTGGTTTAGTAGCTGCTTATCATATCATTTACAGTGATTTATTAAGAGATAGAGTGAATGCAAAAGGTAGTAAGTCTCATTATAATGTGATGAATGTGTTATCAATGCATGCTTTAATGGGTGCTTATCAAACAGAAGGGTATGAGTGGTTAGAAGAATTAAGACAAGTGTTATATCAAAATATGACGTATGTTTGTGACTACATTCGTGATCATTTTGAAGGAGTATCTGTGACAAATGCAGAAGGAACGTATGTGATTTTTATCGATTGTAAGGAATATTTAGAAAAAAATGGTATTACGATTGATGAATTACAAAAACGAGGATCAGATGTGGGAGTGGCTTGGCAAGATGGAAGAATCTTCAATGGTCCAACTCATATTCGATTAAACTTAGCATTACCATTTACAAGAATTCAAGAAGCTTGTGAGAGAATGAAAAAATATGTATTTATTTAAAGGAGAGAAATATGAAAAAAATTATTCATACAGATAAAGCACCAGCAGCAATTGGACCTTATTCTCAAGGAGTATTATGTTCAGGGAATTTCTTATATGTTTCAGGACAATTGCCAATTGTTCCAGAAACTGGAGAATTTGCAGGAGAAGATATTGTTAGCCAAACACATCAATCGTTGAAAAATATTCAAGCAATTTTAGAACAAGCTGGAATGAGTTTAGAAAATGTTGTTAGTACAACGATTTATTTAAGTGATATTGCTCATTTCCAACAAATGAATGAAGTTTATGCAACTTATTTTAAAGAAAATTGCCCAGCACGTGCTGCTTTCCAAGTAGCAGCATTACCAAAAAATGCACTAGTAGAAATCCAAGCAGTCGCTTGTCAGTAATGTGAAAAAACAGCCAGCAGAATTTTCTGCTGGCTGTTTTTAGCCAATAGACCGAAGGGCTACTAGCGTCCTAATAATACAATAAAATAACTTTTTGAATGCTATTTCAAAAAGAACGAACTAGCTAATACGATAATCCCTAGTATAATACGATACCAACCAAATGCTTGGAAATCATTTCGTTTTAAATAGCTCAATAAGAACTTGATAACAATTAGTGAAACGAAGAATGAAACTACTGATCCCACTAATAAAATAATCAATTCTGCACTTGTATAGTGGAATCCAAATTTTAATAATTTTAGTCCACTAGCTCCAAACATAATTGGAATACTCATGAAGAAAGAAAATTCTGTCGCAATAAAACGATTAGTTCCAACTAATAATCCACCTAAAATGGTAGAACCTGAACGAGAAGTTCCTGGAATTAAAGCTAGAGTTTGGAATAAACCAATTTTAATGGCTGTTAAATAATCCAATTCTTCAAATGAATGAATATGAGGCTCCACTGTTTTATGACGACGCTCGATCACAATAAATGCAATCCCGTAAACAATTAAAGTTGTCGCAATGACGATTGCTTTATTAAAATATTCATCCATGAAGTCGTTTAATAATAGTCCTCCAACGATTGCAGGGATACAACCGATAATGACTTTTTTCCATAATTCAATTGTCGCTAAAAATTCTTTGCGAGTTTTTTTACCTTCAAATGGATTTAATTTGTTAAAGTATAAAATCACAACGGCAAAAATAGCACCAAGTTGGATCACTACATTAAACATATCTTGAAACTTCGCACTCACATCCAATTGTAAAATTTCATTCGCTAAAATTAAATGTCCTGTACTACTAATCGGTAGCCATTCGGTTACCCCTTCAATAATTCCTAGAATTATTGTTTTAATGACTTCAATCATTGTAATCAAAATATCACTCCTTTATTATGTCTGAATGTAAGTATAAAGGTTTACGAGTAAAATTTCTATAAAAATCTAAAAAAATGTAAAAGGGATAAGGTTTTTATGCAAAAAAAATTAAAGAAATATGTTATACTAGCGGTAAATAAATAGAGAGGATGATTAGATGTTCGGATTTTTCAAAAAGAAAGTAAAAAAAGAAGTAACTCCTGAGTTAGAATTGTTTGCAGTTGCAGAAGGAGAAGTAGTGGCTATCACAGAAATTAATGATCCAGTATTTTCTCAAAAATTCATGGGAGATGGTTATGCAGTATTACCAACTTCTGGAGTCATTACTTCACCTGTGGTGGGAGAAGTGATTAATGTTTTTCCAACAAAACATGCTGTAGGAATTAAAACAGATAATGATGTAGAAGTGTTACTACATATGGGAATCGATACAGTTGAATTACAAGGTGCTCCTTTTGATACAGTTGTAATTGTGGGACAACGTGTAGACCAACATACAGTCATTTCTACTGTAGATTTAGAAGCGGTAAAAGCAGCTGGTAAAGATACACCAATGATTGTTGCTTTAACAAATATGGATAAAGTTGCAAACTTATCAATTACAACAGGAAATGCTTCAGCATCTTCTAAAATTGGTGAAGCGACAGTTAATTTATAAGATGAAACAAGTGAGGCTGGGCAATAAGTCTCAAAAATAGAAGAAAGCACGTCCCGATTTTGACTGAAATCAAAATTAG
>CAMYBO010000046.1 GCA_947254045.1 uncultured Granulicatella sp.
TAATTGTTTTATCAAAATTTCTATTTAGTTTCTTTAAAGGAAAGTTTATTCAAAATGTAAATTATAAGTTAAAAAATATACATGCAGTAAATTCTGTTAGCAAAGAGAATTTACAGCAATCACCAAGTTCTTACATCACTAGTATTACTAGTGAAGTTCAGCAAATTGAAAATAAATTTATCAATAATGTATTTCTTATGATTTTGTGTACACTTCAAGGTGTTGTTACATTTATATTTTTGATGAATATCAATATGTTAGTGGGCTTACTTTTTGTTATTTTGGGAGCTATACCTGCTCTAATTCCTAAGTTAACTAAAAAATGGTTAAAGAACGGAACAACACGTTGGCAAGAAGCCAATGATCAATATATAGGATTTTTAACAGATTTTTTAGAGGCACGCCCGTTGATGAAAAGATTTGGTGTGGTAAATAATGTACTAAAAAAGTTGAATGAGAAGTTAGGAGTATCTGAAAAAAATTATTTTAAGATGGATTTTAATCAAAATATCGCTAATACCATTATTGGTTTACTATATGTGTGCTCATTATTGATAGCATTAATGCTGGGAATAAGTTCTGTTCAAAATGGATATATGACAGTAGGGAGTTTGCTTACTATATATATGGCAGCTGATAGGGTTGTATCTCCATTAATTACTGCTGCTTCTACATATAATGTGATTCAATCAATTGATCCAATATTGAATAAAGTGCTAACTCTTAATAGTAAAGCTGAAGAATATGAGCAACTGCTAGAGTTACCAACAAGTAGAGAAGTTATCTTAGAATTTAAACAAACTACAGTAGGATATCAAGATAATGAATTGATTAAAAATATTGATTTTTCACTTGGAAGTCATGATAAGATATTATTCAAAGCACCTTCAGGTTCAGGAAAGAGTACTTTTTTAAAAACTATTTTAGGGGAAACGCAGGTATTATCTGGTACTATCAATTATAGGCAAGAACAAGGAATTGAACTTTTCTCTGTTGTTTCTCAAAACCCATTTATCTTTGACGAAACATTGATGTTTAATCTGACGTTTGATAGTCCAATAGATGAAAGTAGAGTCATTGAAATTTTAAGAAGAGTAGGAATGAAACACTTAGCAACAAAAGAGATGCTTCATACTAAAATGGATAAACAATTACATTCTCTGTCTGGTGGAGAATTAAAACGGTTAGAGTTAGCAAGAGCATTATTATTTGAAAAACCATGCTTACTTGTTGATGAAGCTTTATCAGGGCTGGATGATGAGAGTTCAAAAATTTTGAATGATTTGATCAAAACTTATTCTGGAGCAGTTATTGATATAGAACATCACATTTCAGAGGAAATGATGGTTGGATATGATAAAATCATTACTATCAAGGACAATCATCTAGTTATAAATAAGATGTGAGTAGAGTAAGTAATAAGTAAAATAGTGTAATTAGATAATTTTTGTGATTGGAAGAACTGAGTTTTTTAATGATGAAACTCAGTTCTTTCTGTTTGCTGATTTCAGTCAGTTAAATTTTAGTTTCGTGCTTTTTTGACGAACAACCTCAATAATAAGTGTTAGTATAATTTATTTATTGTTTCAACAAGATTTTTTACTTTCTCCGTTATTACTATTTTAAATCTCAAAATAGTAACGCTAATACATTACCAAAAGACATCAAATAAAAAGCACAAAATCATGGTAAGCGCCAGTGATTTTGTGCTTTTTAGTATTTTCAATAATTATTCGTTTTCTAAACGTTCAAATGCGTCGTGAATGACTTGTTTTAAAGCAGATGCTGATAAGTCCATTTTTTCTTGTTCAGAGTCTGCTAGTGGGATTTCGATAATTTGACGAATACCATCTCGTCCAATAACGGCTGGAGCTCCGATATAAATATCATCTTGTCCATATTGTCCTTCAAGATAAACAGATAATGGGAAGATAGCTCTTTCGTTATTTAAAATTGCTTTTGTAATTCTTGCTAAAGTAGCTCCGATACCATAGTAAGTAGCACCTTTTTTCTTAATAATTTCATAAGCAGCATCTCTTACTTGGAAGAATACTTCTACTAATTTTTCTTCATCAGTATTTGGATTTTGGCGAACCCATTCATAAATTTGTAATCCACCGACATTAGCATGTGACCATACTGGAAATTCAGTGTCCCCATGTTCTCCAAGGATATATCCGTGAACGTTACGTGCATCAACGTCGATTAGTTCAGCAATTGCTTGACGGAAACGAGCACTGTCTAAGGCTGTACCTGAACCAATTACGCGATGTTTTGGTAATCCAGAGAATTTCCAAGTAGCGTACGTTAAAATATCTACAGGGTTTGATGCAACTAGGAAAATTCCATCAAATCCACTAGCCATAATAGGATCGATAATTCCTTTTAAGATTTTTAAGTTTTTGTGTACTAAGTCAATACGAGTTTCACCTGGTTTTTGAGCAGCTCCAGCTGTGATACAAATAACGTCTGCATCATGGCAGTCTTCGTAACTAGCTGCATAGATTTTTTTAGGAGAGTTAAATGCTAGAGCGTGTGATAAGTCTAAAGCATCTCCTTCTGTTTTTTCTTTTGCAATATCAATAATTCCAAGTTCTTCAGCGATTCCTTGAAGTACAAGTGCGTATGCATAACTAGAACCTACAGCACCGTCTCCGACTAAAATCACTTTGTTACTAGCTTTAATTGTTTTTTCCATTGTATTACCTCCTTATTCCTTCATAGAATAACTATTCATAGTATAGCACGATTTGATTTGTGATACTTAATCTAAAGTTTTGAAAAAATGAATTTTTTTAAATGGTGATGTTTGCGATTTCATTACCTTTCATTCGCAATCAAACAGTAATTTTCATACTTTCAAAAAGTAGAAAATATAAAAAACTATATGTGAAGAACTTATCACAGCTCTATTTGTTTATTTATTTTTCGATTTTTGAACAGTTTATGATATACTAGAAAGGACTCAAAAGAGAAATGGGTGTGAACGTATGAAATTAATTATTGGATTAGGAAATCCAGGTGCGAAATATAAGGGAACTCGTCATAATATTGGATTTATTACTGTTGACGAATTTGCCTATCAAGAAAATTTAGAATTTAATCAAGCATTATTTGATGCAACCTTTACTCAAACTCATATTAATGGAGAAAAAGTAATATTAATGAAGCCATTGACGTATATGAATTTATCCGGTCAGGCGGTTCGCCCATTAATGAATTATTTTAAAATTGGAATTGAAGATATTGTGGTACTGTATGATGATATGGATCTTCCAGTCGGGAAAATTCGTTTACGTCAAAAAGGTAGTGCCGGTGGACATAATGGCATTAAGAGTATCATTAGTTGTTTAGGAAGTGACCAATTTAACCGTATTAAAATTGGGGTAGGGCGACCTGCTCCGGGTAGAAGTGTTGTTAATCATGTATTAGCTAATTTTGAAAAAGAAGAACAAGAAGAAATTTTAGCTTCTGTGGATAAAAGCGTAGAAGCGTTAAGAGATTGGATAAAAGGTGATAACTTTATTCAAACAATGAATCGTTATAATTAAATAAATTTGAGAAAAGGCTGGAGCGAAAGCTTCAACCTTTTTAGTGCCTATATCAAAAGAAAGGAAAAGATATGTTACCGTTAGGAATTAGTAAAAAACAAATCCATAGTTTTAAAGAATGGATAGAAAACCTTCCGATGATGCAAAGTCAGTTAGTTTTAGGATTAACTGGAGCAGTGAAGCATTTAGCTGTGGCGAATGCCTATGATAATTGGAAGGGACCATTAGTCGTTGTAACGCCAACCATGTTACAGGCGACTCAATTATATGAAGAGTTATTGCAATGGTATGAGGATGAAGTATATTTATTTACAGTAGAGGAATCTTTAGCGGCAGAATACTCCATTCATTCTCCTGAAGTAGTGAGTAATCGAATTCGAACATTGCAGTTTTTAGCAAGTGGAGAAAAAGGAGTTGTAGTCGTTCCGTTATCAGGAATTCAAAAGCCATTAGTACCGTTACAAGTTTGGAAGAATAGTACCATTGAATTAGTCGTTGGAGAAACTCAGTTAGAGGTAGAAGATTTAGTAACGAAACTAGGACGGATGGGTTATCGTAGAGAAGCCATGGTAGCTACACCGGGAGATTTCTCAGTTCGTGGAGGAATTGTTGATATTTATCCATTAGATCAAGAACATCCAATTCGTTTAGATTTTTTTGATGATGAATTAGATTCGTTACGTTATTTTGATGCAGAAACACAGCGCTCACTTGAAATGGTGGAAAATATTATTCTTTTACCTGCAACAGATATTCCATTTGAATATGAAAGAGTATTTGAAGCAAAGGATAAAATTCAAAAAGCTTATGAAAAAGATATAAAGAGTAGTGAATCAGAAGAACGTACTCAATTATTAATGAATCAAATGAATCACTTATTAGCACAATTAGAAGAAGGAGAAATTCCTCCTAAAATTTCTTATTGGCTCGAATTATTTTATAAAGAAAAAACATCTATTTTAGATTATGTGTCTAAAAAAGGATATTTAGTAATTGATGATTACGCTCGTATTCAAGAAAAACAACGTTCACTTCATGAAGAAGCAGGATTATGGAAAGTGCATCAATTGGAATTAGGAATGCTTGCTAGTTCGATTGACATGATTTTGGAAGGGAAAAAGGTATTAAAAGATTCTACGTTACCGAGAACTTATTTCTCATTATTCCAAAAAGGATTAGGGCGATTAACGTTTGAAGCAATTCATAATATTCAAGAACGTTCGATGACACAATTCTTCTCACAAATGCCAATGGTAAAAGTAGAAGCAGATCGTTGGGCAAAACAAAAAGCTACAGTGATCGTAGTAGTGGATCATTTAACGAGAGCTTCAAAAGTGGAACAAACTTTCCATGATTTTGATATTCCAGCAATTATTACAAAAGAAGTACAAGAAGGAATTCTTCAAATTATGGTCGGTTCCTTCAGTCATGGATTTGAATTACCACAAGATAAGTTTGTAGTCGTTACAGAAAAGGAACTATTTAATAAATTAACGAAGCGTACTCCAAGAACTCAAAAAATTTCCAATGCGGAAAGATTGAAGAGTTATACAGAATTAGCAGTTGGAGACTATGTTGTCCATGTCAATCATGGGGTTGGTGTGTACCAAGGGATGGAAACATTAGAAATTAATGGTGTCCATCAAGATTATATGTCGATTCATTATCAAGATGGAGGGCATTTGTTTGTTCCTGTGCATCAAATTAAATTAGTTCAAAAATATGTTTCTTCGGATGCAAAAGTTCCTAAATTAAATAAATTAGGAAGTAGCGAATGGGCAAAAACAAAACGCAAAGTTGAAACGAAAATAGAAGATATTGCGGATGAATTAATTGAATTATATGCCAAGCGTGATGCAGAAAAAGGATATGCCTTCAGTAAGGATACCGTTGAGCAAAAAGAATTTGAAGATGCCTTTCCTTATTCGGAAACTCAAGACCAATTAAGAAGTATTGAGGAAATAAAAGCGGATATGCAAAAAGATAAACCAATGGATCGCTTACTAGTAGGAGACGTTGGTTATGGGAAAACAGAAGTTGCCATGCGTGCAGTTTTCAAAGCTTTAATGGATGGGAAACAAGCGGCAGTATTAGTGCCAACAACGATTTTAGCGGAACAACATTATGAAAACTTTGTTCAAAGATTTGCAGATTATCCGTTCAAAATAGGATTGTTAAGTCGATTTAGAACGAAGAAGGAACAACAAGAAACAATCGAAGGATTACAAAAAGGGCAAGTGGATGTCGTGATTGGAACGCATCGTGTTTTATCAAAAGATGTGAATTTCTTAGATTTAGGATTATTAGTTGTCGATGAAGAACAACGATTCGGGGTAAAACATAAAGAACGATTGAAACAATTGAAATCTCAAGTCGATGTTTTAACATTAACAGCAACTCCAATTCCAAGAACATTACACATGTCGATGCTAGGAGTACGTGATTTATCCGTTATTGAAACGCCACCTTCAAACCGTTATCCTGTTCAAACTTTTGTAATGGAGCAACAAGCTATGACCATTCAAGATGGAATTGAACGTGAATTAGCTCGAGGAGGACAAGTCTTCTATTTATATAATCGTGTGGAAACCATTGAGAAGAAAGCAGATGAATTACGTCAATTAGTTCCTGCAGCAAGAGTTGGAGTCATCCATGGACAAATGAGTGAAACGACGCTAGAAAATATTTTATATCAATTTATTGAAGGCGAATATGATGTTTTAGTAACAACGACGATTATTGAAACAGGGGTAGACATTCCAAATGTGAATACTCTCTTCATTGAAAATGCAGATCATATGGGATTGTCTCAGTTATATCAATTACGTGGAAGAGTGGGACGTTCCAACCGTATTGCGTATGCTTATTTAATGTATCAACCAGACAAAACTTTAACAGAAGTTGGAGAAAAACGTCTGCAAGCAATGCGTGACTTTACCGAATTAGGGTCTGGATTTAAAATTGCGATGCGAGATTTATCCATTCGTGGAGCAGGGAATTTATTAGGAAAACAACAGCATGGATTTATTGATTCAGTCGGTTTTGATTTATATTCTCAAATGTTGAGTGAAGCAGTATTGAAAAAACAAGGAAAAGTTGTTCCGAAGATGGAAGACTCTGTTGAAATTGATTTACAAGTAGATGCGTATATTCCAGCTACTTATATTCAAGATGAGCGTCAAAAAATCGAAATGTATAAACGGATTCGTTCTATTGATAGTATGGAAACATACCATGAATTATTAGATGATTTCATTGATCGATTTGGGGAATTCCCAGATGAAGTGAGCTATTTATTAGAAGTTGGAATATTAAAATATTTTGCAGAGCAATTGTCGATTACTTCTATTAAGAAAAGTCAAAATTCAATCGTCGTTTCGATTGCTCAGCCGGTAGCTCAACGTTTAGAAGGAGTTGCAATTTTTGAAGCGCTTGGGCCAGTGAAATTACCTGCTCAAGTCACTAAAAAAGGAACAACTTTACAAGTGTTGCTCAATGTAACGAATCAACCAACTGATTTATGGTTAGAGCAAATCAAACTTTTCTTAGAAAAATGTTGTGAAGTAGTAGAAGCGAAAAAAGAGGAAAATGAATAAGAATAGAGAGGGGGATTCAATGGTTAAATCGAATAGACAGATGATGCAAGGGGCGTTAGTGTTATCACTAGCAGCCTTCATTGCGAAAATATTAAGTGCCGTTTATCGAGTTCCTTTTCAAAATATGGTTGGAAATACTGGTTTTTACGTTTATCAGCAAGTATATCCCATTTATGGAATTGGAATGACCTTTGCTCTCTCTGGTTTTCCAGTATTTGTTTCAGCATTAATTGCTCAGTATCGTTCGGATTATGAACTATTACCGCTTATAAAACGATTATTTTGGATTTTAAGTGGATTAGGATTAGGAGTCTTTTTAATTCTATATACACAGTCAGAACTCATTGCTTCATGGATGGGAGATGCTTTATTGTCATCTGTTATTCAAAGTGTTTCGTGGATGTTTTTAATGATGCCATTTTTGGTGATTGCAAGAGGTTATTTCCAAGGGACGAATCGAATGGTTCCGACAGCTGTTTCTCAAGTAATGGAACAAGTTGTTCGAGTGAGTGTTATTTTATTAGCAGCAAGTTTTTATGGAAGTCTCACGAATGATTTATACGCAGTAGGAACTTGGGCAATGTCGAGTGCAGTGATTGCCGCAGTGATGGCAACATTTGTGTTATTATATTATAAAAAATCAGACTCTTTTGAAACTTGGAATGGCAGTCGTGTCATTGAACCTCAAAAGATTCAATGGGGAGTGTTACTAAAGAGACTAGTTATTGAAGGCGGAACTCTATGTCTATTAAGTTCAATATTAGTATTATTTCAATTAATCGATTCATTTACGTTGTTTAAAGGCTTAGTTGAACAGGGAATGAGCCAAGAAGTTGCCAAAGATTTAAAAGGAATTTTTGATAGAGGACAACCACTGGTACAATTAGGAATGGTTGTTGGAGTTGGATTTTCTTCAAGTTATTTACCATTATTGAGTCGTAGTTATACGAAAAAACATTTAGAAGAATTCAGGTATTTGAAACATTCTCTATTAAAAATGACGATGGTATTTTCAGTTGTGGCAACAGTAGGGTTATTAGTTATTTTACCAAGAGTTAATCATATGCTTTTTGGGGATATTCAAGGAAACGATGTGCTGAGTATTTATATAATCAGTATTGTGTTAGCGTCTATGATGATGGCTTACCACGGGTTATTACAAAGTACGGGAAAATATTCCATTACGCTTATAGCCTTATTTGTCGGATTGATTGCCAAAGGAGTCGGCAATCTTTGGTTTATTCCTCTGTTTCAAACATTAGGAGCGAGTATAGCGACGATTTTAGGGTTATCTGTGATGTTAGGAATGATTTGGATTTTGAGTGGAGAGTGGAAGGCTTCGTCGAATCATCGACAGGCAACGATTATAAAATTAGGAATTGTAACGATTGGAATGGCAGTCGTAGTAGGCATTTTGAATATTTTATTGGAACGCTATTTTCCATCCGGAGATTCTCGAACAAAAGATACACTGATTGCACTGTTATTAGTAAGCGTTGGAATGATCGTATTTTTAATAGGTGCAATTCGTATAAAATTATTTATGATTCGTGAATGGTTGATGATTCCAAAAGGAAAAACATTGTTAAGATTTACAAGAAAATGGAAATGAGGAGGAGAACAGGATGAGATTAGAT
>CAMYBO010000047.1 GCA_947254045.1 uncultured Granulicatella sp.
GTTTTTAATATGAAAAATCGTAAAATGTTTATTAAATTTATATCGTTATTTACGACGATTTTGATGGTACTTAGTTATCTATTTTCGGTGTCTAGCGTGTATGCAGATGGCGGAAATCCCACTTTAAACGTATCTGAATATATCAAGACAGCTCGTGTAGGAGAAAATCCTCCCATCCCTGGGACGTATAACGGAGAATGGTCTGCATCCATTCCGATGGGAAAAGTGATGGCTGGCTTAGAAGAAAAAATGAAAGAGGCTGGACCTTTGGGATTATATCCATGGGGTAAACGTAATGAAAAAAATAAGAACCAAATCGCCTATATCGAGTATACTGTGACATTTCCTGAGAACGTCTCTTTAAATAATGATACTATTACTACTGATAATACTACAAGTATGTTTGATAAAAATGGTATTAAATATACAATTAATGGACAATCTGTTACTTTTAAGATTCCACTTAAGGATGTAAATTGGAAACAAATTTACGATTTTTATCTAGCAGATGGTGGAGCAATTTCCACAAAAACTATTGATTTAAAGATTCCATATTCCGTGAAATTTAACAATGAAGAAGATGCAAAAAAATGGGGAAAACAAAAGATTACTGCTAAAGGAAGTTTTGAAGTTCATGCTAGTAGTGGATTTTTCTACGACTGGAAAAAAGAAATCTACAACACAGACGAAAGTACAACATCTGTTGTTCCAGAATATGCTCCTACAGATCATAACCCAGGAAAACCATTAAAACCAGATACTACAGGTTTAGAGGCTGATTTATTGATAAGTGAGGACACTGGTAAGAATATCATTACTAAATTGAAAACAGATAAAATGGATTTTGTGGGTGCCATGAACGTTAAGCCAATCAAAGAACAGTTAACAGTGATTGAAGAACAGTATCAAGGTGCTTCAAAGGAAATTTCATTGAAAGACTTAACAACAACATTTACAGCAGAACTTACATTACCGCAAGAGTTGGCTTTCCCGGAAACGGTTGTTGCAACATTAGCTGGTGCGAATGACAAATTTGAAATCACAAACACTACTAAAAATGGGCAAACTGTCACTGTAACTTTAACTCTAAAAGATTCTAAAAGCATCACAACTTTTGCAAAATTAAAAGAAGCTGTTTTAGGAGTTGAAGACCAATTAAAAGTAACCTTGCCAGGAGTTACTTTTAAAGACACAGCACAAGCGAATACACCTTATAAAGTAATAGGAACAATCACAGGTAATTTTAGTGCTACAGCGACAAATACAGCAACAAACAATACAATTCCGTTTAACTTTACATGGGAAGGCAAACAAAGTCAATCTGGGGCAAGTGCATCTACCCCTAATGAAATTGCTCTTTTTGTGCAATATGTTGATGGGATGAAATTGCCAGGAGATATATTAGTTGGGAAAGACATTGAGTTAGATGTTACATCTGTAAAACAACAATTGAAGGGAATTATGAAAAACTCTAACGTAACTACAGAGGAAGCATCAAAAATTTTACTTTCTAATTATAAGTCTAGATTTATCGCTACTTTAACCTTGCCGAATGAATTGGATTTTGTAAACAATCCTAGCGTTAAATTGTTAAAAGACAATAGCAAGTATAAAATTATTGAAGAAGAAACAAAAGTTCAAGGAAAGACTATTACAGTAACAATGACTGTTGATAAAGATGTGAAAACATTGGCGGATCTTGTAGATGCAGTAAATGGAATGGACGATACTTTGGAAGTAGTAGTTGATGGCGTTAGATTCAATGAACAATCACGTCCTAATACTAATTATACTGTAAGAGGAACAATGAAAGGTTATTTGACAGCAGTGGCTAGCAAAGTGGCAGGTAATAATGATGTTCCATTTAATTTGTTCTGGGAAGCGGAACAGTCTGAGAATGGTGCAGACTTCCTAACTCCAAATAGTAAAGAAATTACATTTTCTTTAAACTATACTCAACCAAGTGAACCAAGCAAACCAATTGTGCCAAGTAAACCAGACGAAGAACCAAGTAAGCCGGTTGAACCAACAAATCCAAGTGAACCTGTTAAACCAGAAACTCCGACTGAAACTACTAAGGTAAATGAACAACCTGAACTACCTAATACAGAGGTGAAATCTAATGATACATTCTACCTTGGAGTAATGATTCTATTGTTAGCAGGAACATTAGTGATGGGTCCTAAAAGAAATATACAGTAAAAGTAAAGGCATTATAAAAAATGTAATCGCAAAGTAAGCATCCTGAGTAGATGCTTATTTTGTTCATGTCATACTAATAACAGATTAGGAAGTGAAAAATTTGAGTCTAAAGAATAAAAAAGCAAAATTTATAAATTTTATGTTGCTGCTAACATTGTTATTTAGTAATGTGCTACCAAGTGCCAATATCGTTTGGGCAGAGGGTGGTGTAAGCAATAGCAATCCGTCTGTTGAAAAGCAAAGTGGCGATGGAGTTCAGGGAATGAATAGGGAAAGTACATCCGTCATTCCTGAAAGTGCAATGATACGATTTAATATTGGACTTTTAAATATAGATGAAAATCAAGTTAAGCCGATTAAAGGGGATAGTATTGAGTTTTGGACCAATGAAGCAATTAATGCCGTGGTTGATTTGGATGTTTCCGGTGAAAATGTCAAAATGGATAATCCTCATGTGCGTATCAAAGTAAAAAAAGAGGCTGTTATCACAAAGCCTGAATTTACGTCTTCACTGTTTGCTCGTGAATCAAAAGTTTCTGAAGATAAGGATTATTATATTTGTGATTATTTGTTTGACCAGATTACTGGAGGCCAACATTTTACTTTCTCATTTCCGTTTAAGTTTGATCCAAATACTAATGCCAAGACGGGAGATAAGACTGTTGTAGAAGCAGAATTTTTAGTACCTGATGGTGCGAATGAAACAGCAGCTTATCGAGTAAAAAAAGAATTTAAGGCAAAGGTAGCAAATATAAAAACAGATTTAGGTTGGGGTTTAGACGATGAATATAAGAATGACTTAAATGAAGAACATCCAAAGCCTATTCGTTATGCTAAGGTGCCAGTGAAAAATATGTCTGAAACTGTACTTCCGCAGGTAACTAGACAACATTTGTTGTTATATCCGTGGGAGTATATCGACTTACCGAATGGGGTTACTGGTAGAGTAGGGTATACCATTCCTAAAAATGTTACCTTTAAGGTTATATTTGATGGTGATTATGTAGATACTACTGGTGTTGAAAAAATAGATGATAAGACAGCAATAAGTAAGCGAGCCATGCAATGGACTGATACTCATACTACACAATTGGCAGATGGTAAACGTGTTAATCAGCCTGGTTGGTATACAGGACATAACGTTTATTTGAAAAATGTTCCGTTCAATCAGGAAATTCCAATCAAAATAGAGTACTATATCAACTATGAAGAAGATAGACAACAGCTTTTAGACACCAAAACAGTCTATATCCAATTAGAACCAAAAAGCTTTGAAGGAACAGGTAACTTCGAATTCCATCGTGTGGGCAGTAGAAGTTGGGTTCGTGATGATTTAGCTAGTATAAATCCGGAAGAAGAAGGTATGCCGATAGAATCAGCAAATGGTAAATTCTACTCATTTTTTAATGATAAGCTCTATTATATTAAGAAAGATATGATGAATCAGGGGATGGTCTTCTCCAATCAAATATGGAATGATAATAATGGGAGCGAACCTGGTAAAACTAATGGGAGTATGGTTTCTGAGATAAAAGAAATTAAAGCAGAACTTGAAAGCGTGGGTGAGTACTTCAAATCTTTAATTCTTTCAAGTTTTAACGGTACTTCAGAGGAAAGCCAGAAGAAAGCAACAGCCTTAGAAACTAGTTTTGATAGTGGTGGAAACCATAAACTTTATGGTGTCAAGGCAGATGGAACGGAAGTCTTGCTTAGAGAAAATATAAAAATGAATACCAAGTATACGATTGAAGACAAGGCTAGAGAGTATCAGGCATTGAAAGTTGTTTTTGAACGCCCTGTTGTATTAGATAATAGTGAAATGTATTTTCTTGACTATACAGGACTGACAGATGCCGAAATTCAAAAGTTTAAAGATGGCACTTATACAGATGAACTGGAAAGATACTCAAGTAAGCTTTATGTTAAAGCAAGAACAGGGATATTGCCAATACAAGATGATGTTAACTACGAGGAAAGAGTTTATGAAGATCCAGATTGGAACTATCATTTAGTAGGTTCCCTTCATCCAGTTTTTTCTGAATCGATACCTGATAATAAGAATATGCCTTATCAATCAGGTGGAAAACCGTTTGAATTTCGTACGGGTTTGTTAAGAAATAGTGAAACAGCCTATTCTAATTGGGGACCTATTGATAAGATAACGAATGTCAAAACAGTAGCGCTATTACCATCAGGTATTGAATTTGATCAACATCTTCAAGGTACAAACAACTATGAGGTAGTTAAAAATTATAAAAATACGGGCAAGACAGTGATTATTACAACATTTGATGATGTAGCGATTCGAAAAAAAGATGGCTATGATGGCCAAGATGCAGTTTATCAACTAAGGGCAACAAAGGATGCAAAGCGAGGCTCTAATATTATTGAGACTTACCTCATTTACGATAATAATGATGTGATTAGACCCGCCAAACTTCAAGGTGATTATTCTATAGTTAAGGATACCCTTGATATGGACAATGATGGTAACAAAGATGAAATCTTTATGAGAGTAGCGACTACTATTACCTATGTACCTGCCCTAGAAGTTGTATTGCATAAGTAAGTTAAAAATTTACATGACATTTTAGATACAGCCACTTCTGATTTAGACTTAGGGAATAAGGTTCACTATGCTGTTACAGTATTTAATAATTCAACAGAGGCTATTAAGAGAATTTCTATTATTGATAAACTACTTAAAGAAAATGATAAGAGCATTACACCTGATGAAACTGGTCATTATAAGGAAAGAGGTTCGACTTTTTCAATTCCACTGTACGATTTTGTAGAAAATCTGGAAGCGAATAAAGAAATGCTTAAAAAATTTGATGTCTTTTATCAATTAATGGACACTGATACCATTGAGGCTACTAAAGAAGGTGCATGGCTTACTAAAGATCAGGTCGGTGATATTAGTAAGGTGAAAAGTATTAAATTTGTCTTAAAGATAGGTGAATCAATCAATGTTAAGGAAACGGTTAATTTTGAATTACCGGCAAAATTACCTTATGATGAAAATTTAGATGAAACCAAAGACAAAGCCGTTAATACAGCAGCATTTTCGTTAGATAATAATTTTTATAATGAGGCAAATACCGTAACTGCGACTTTTGTTCGTTATAATGTTAATGGTAAGGTTTATTTAGAAGATAAAACGGCAAAAGATGGTCAGTATAATCCAAAAGAGTTAGCATCTGGAAAAATGAGTGACAAACCGCTTAAAGGAATAAAGGTTGCTTTATACAAGAGTGATTCTAAGGAACCTGCTAAGACTCCTAATGGTGATTTGATTGAAACGACAACTGATGAAAATGGTGAATATCATTTAAAAAATTATACAAGAGGTCATTACTTTATTAGAGTATACAAACCTAAAAGCTATAAAAAAGTGGAGACTAAAAATCCAGCAAATGATAACTGGGGAAATACTATGGATTCCGTAGAGGCAGAGTATGCAGATAGTCCGTCATTTGATTTAGATCCGACAAATCTTACTTCAATAGAAAATGCAGCGTTTTATACAGAAAATTATACATTGACGTATGTTGTCAAAGGTGATAGACCAAATGATGATTCAAACGATGCTAAAACACCGGAAAAAGTAGAAGATATTGTCACAAATACTAACCAAGTACTAGCCAAGAAATTGACGACATCAGTAGATACGAAAGAAGGTGTTGAGGGCAAAGGGGTATGGCTATTTGATGGCTGGTATCATGATGAGAACTTTACAAAAGATAGCAAAGTAGAAAGTCTAGTCATCACGCAAGATGAAACAGTTTATGGTAGATGGATATTTACACCTTATACTCCAGATGAAAAACCTGAGCGTGATACCATTGAAGTTACGAAAAAACTCAATGGAGATGTGCCATTAAAAGAAACGTTCTTCCTTTTACAAAAAGAAGTGAACGGAACATGGCAAAATGTAAATGTAAGTAACGTACCATATCGCCTATTGGTAGGGCAAACCAAAGCAATCAAAGTGGAAAAAGATACTAATGCAACTTATCGTGTGCTTGAAACGAACAAGATTGGTAATCAAGTAGCGGAAGAGGGCAGTACTTTTACAATTGATAACATTAATTATAAAGTTAGCTATAGTGGTGATCAAACAAATGGTTTTGTGATTACCAATACTCAAATTTATGAACCATCTACACCAAAACCTGTCAAAGAACTGGAAAAAATCATTGTCAATAAAGTATGGGGCGATGGAAGCACTAAGCAAGCAAAGGCATACTTTATTGTTGAGGAAAAAGTTGGCGATACTTGGCAAGCAACACGTGAAGTGCCTTATAGCATTTTAGGTAATAAGACAACAGAAGTCTTGGTAGAAAAAGGAAAAACCTATCGTGTTAGAGAAACGAATATGACAGGCTTTGACAAAGAAGAAAACGGTTATATAACACGTGAGAAGATTTTGTATTCAGTAACTTATAAGCAAGAAAAAATGGTGGGTACTAAAAAAGATGGAACACCAATTGATGTTACTAAAGTAACGATCACGAATAATGAGCTTATAACAGGTGGGGGAGATGAGTATCCAGGTGGACTATTAAATAATGAGCCTAAAACAGGTGGGGAAAATGAATATCCAAATAATGATCCAAAGAAAAACAATGATACCAATCCACCAGAAAGAGAGGAGACAACGACAACAACAACACTTAATGAGCAATTACCACAAACAGGTACAGTTCAGTCAGAAATTGGAAAAATAGCTTGTGAATGTTTACTTCTTTTAGGTGTTGTAGGTGTTACTTTCTATGGTAGAAAGAAAATGCATAAGAAATGAGGTGAGGCAATAGGACTGATTTCCTTTTTCTCGAGCATCTGTTGAAATGACTTATTTACGATGTACCACAATCCGAGTTCTATCAACAGATGAGAGCTCCTAATAAAATAAAAGTCGACACCATGAAATCCAGTAAAAAAAGGATTTTATGGTGTCGATTTTTTGTATGTTGTTATTGTTCAACTTTTAAACTTAAAGCTACACCCATGCCGCCTCCTACACATAGAGAAGCAATACCGGTTTGTAAATGACGTTGTTGTAAAGCGTGAATTAATGTCACCACAATGCGAGCACCTGAAGCTCCAATAGGATGTCCTAATGCGATAGCACCACCATGAACATTCACTTTTTCTGGATGAATGTTTAAATCTTTCATGACTGCTAAACTTTGAGCAGCAAAAGCTTCGTTTAATTCAAATAAATCAACTTTATCTAAAGGAATATGAGTTCTTTGAATCAATTTTTCAATAGCAGGGACTGGTCCGATTCCCATAATAGAAGGATCGACTCCTGCTTCAGCATATCCTGTTAAAGTAGCTAAAATCGGTAAATTTAGAGTGTTTGCCACTTCCCGTGTTGTTAATATTAAAGCTGCCGCTCCATCGTTAATTCCGGAAGAATTTCCCGCTGTTACAGCTCCATCTGTTTTAAAGGCAGGTCTTAATGAACCGAGAGATTCTACAGTTGTTGCTGGGCGAATAAATTCATCTTTATCAATCGCTACGACTTGCCTTGTTTTTTTATTCGTGAGCTCAATTGGTGTAATTTCTTCGTTAAATGCACCATTTTGTTGAGCTTGGTAAGCTTTTTGTTGAGAGCAAGCTGCAAATTCGTCTAATTGTTGACGAGTAAATCCGTATTTATCAACTAGATTTTCAGCAGTAATACCCATCGCTTCGTTGGAAAATGCATCTGTTAAGCCATCGTGGAATAAAGCATCAATCATGGTACAATTTCCATTTTTTGTAGCAAATCGATTTGGAAGTAGATGTGGTGCTAAAGACATATTTTCCATTCCACCCGCTAATACGATTTTTGCATCGCCTAGACGAATCGCTTGAGCCGCTAATAAAATAGATTTTAATCCAGAGCCACAAACTTCGTTTACTGTTAAAGCTGTACTAGTATGAGTTAATCCTGAGTTTAAGGCAACTTGACGGGCAGGGTTTTGACCGAGACCTGCTTGTAAGACTTGTCCAAAAATTACTGTGTCAATTAAAGATGGATTTACTTTTCCTTTTTGGATGGCTGATTTTGCAACTGTTGTTCCTAATTCAACAGCACTGATAGAAGCGAATTGTCCTCCAAATTTTCCAATGGCTGTTCTAGTGGCACTAATCATCACAATATCGTTTGAATTCATATCATTCTCCTTAAAATTTCATTTCCTTTACTATTGTAAGCGAAAGTTGCTCAGAAACCTATTAAAATACTACATAAAAAAGTTAAAGATTTTTTAAAATTATGACTTTCAGTAGGGATAAGTGGCCTAGTTTATCATAAAACTTTATATAGAATTCATTTTCTTCTATAGCACAGAAATACTAATTTAAAAATGATAGAAGGGATAGATTAGTGCTTGTTGCACTTCATTTTATAATTTGGCACATTGTTTAGATTACCAAATGTCATAGCGAGCATTGGATTTATTCCAGTGTATTTCTTCTAAATATTTTCTGACTTCATTTTTTTGATGACTTTTAAAAAAATTTAGAATTGTCTGGTGTTCATC
>CAMYBO010000048.1 GCA_947254045.1 uncultured Granulicatella sp.
ATAGTCTCGTGGGCTCGGAGATGTGTATAAGAGACAGAATTTATATTTCCATAATTCTTCGCTGAATCATACTTAACAGATTCAATTCTTGTTCCATTTTTGATAAGAGTGTATCGATAACAGCCTTTTTTCATTGTTAACCATTTAGGAGAATATACAGCTTTTGCATAAGAACCATAAAATTTACCATCAGGATATTTTGAAACACCAATATAAGCATAAGGTTCTTGTTCAACAAACACTACAAAATGAAATCCCGGATTGTCAGATTGAGTATTAAAGATGTTGTATGGTTCTCGAATTGTTACAGTCTTTCCCTGTAATTCTTTTTTTCTTGTTCATCACAAAAAACAAGAAAAGATCGTTTTGCTTCTTCTACATAAGACAGATCAAATGGCTCTTTCAGTTCGAATAATAATTCATCGCTTTCTGTATTTTCGGAATCTACTGTTATATTCAAACTAGGATTTGGAGAATATTTTCCTTGTTTTGAGCAACTCGAAAACAGAGCAACCGAACAGACAAGTAATGCTAACAAAATAAATTTTACATTTTTACACCATTTCATTGTTAACTCCCCCTAATCATTCTCTTGATAAGTAATTCCTAAAATAAAATTTGAAAACGCTACCCTCATTCTAATTACAATTATATGGAAATTTTACGGAAATACAATATATTTGTGAAAATAAATGCAAATCAACAAAAAAGATTTCCTATAGTAGTAGGCTAAGCATGAGACCGCAGGGCTGCTGCCGTCCTAATACTACTATGACAGGAAGTCATTCGAACTATATATACGGACTCTCATTTGGTTACGTAAAAACAAGAAGACTTCCTATAGTAGTAAACGTAACAGTAGCCGTTTGGCTACTGTTACTAGGAAAACTTGAGACCTTAGGCTCAAGTTTTAGGCATGAGACTCGCATATTTTGCGAGGCTGCTGCCGTCCTTTACTACTATAATTAGGAAGTCATTCGAAAGTCTATTATATTATTTAAAACTGTCCTTAAACGCATCCTTCATTTTATCGAAGAAATTGCCTTCGCCTTCAACATGAGTACCCGCTTCTTTAGCGAAAATCTGCATCGCCTCACGTTGTTTATCCGTTAAATGCTTAGGTGTTACAACACGTACCGTTACATGTTGATCACCCATTCCACCACCATGAAGTCTAGGCGCACCTTTTCCTCTTAAACGAAGAACCGTACCAGATTGAGTACCCGCTGGAACTTTTAATTTCACTTTGCCGTGAACCGTTGGAACATCCACTTCATCTCCTAATGCAGCTTGAGCAAAGTTGATTGGAAGTTCATAGAAAATATCTGCCCCTTCACGTTCAAATGTATCGCTCTTACCAACACGGAAAATCACATATAAGTCACCATAAGGGCCGCCATTTACTCCAGCTTCCCCTTGTCCACGTAATGGCATTTGGTTTCCATTTTCAACACCGGCAGGTACTTTTACTTTCACTTTATGCGTTTCTTCTACATGTTTGTGACCATGACAAGTTTCACATTTTTCTTTGATTTCTTGACCAGTACCACCACAGACATCACACGTTGTTTGAGACATCATTCTACCAAATGGTGTAGCTCTTTCAACATTGATTACACCTGCTCCATGACATTTAGAACATGTTACAGGGTCTGTACCAGGTTTTGCCCCAGAACCATGGCAAGTTTCACATTCTGCATTACGATGGTAATGAATCACTTCTTCTTTACCAAAAATCGCTTCTTCAAATGTTAAGTCCATGACATATTGTAAATCTGCCCCTTGGCGTGGCATATTGGCACGATTTCCACGACGAGATCCCCCGCCACCAAAGAAAGAATCGAAAATATCTTCGAATCCACCTGTATAACTTCCAGAGAATCCTTGTCCTCCGAATCCACCAAAGCCACCAAAACCGCCACCAGAAAATCCTGAGTTTGGATCGTAAGAAGCATGACCATACTGATCATAAGCCGCACGTTTTTGACTGTCGCTTAAAATTTCATAAGCTTCTGATATTTCTTTAAATTTTTCTTCTGCTCCAGCTTCTTTATTAATATCTGGATGGTATTGTTTGGATAATTTACGATAAGCTCGTTTAATATCTGCATCGGAGGCATCTTTGGAGACTCCGAGTACTTCATATAAATCACGTTTTGCCACCATTATCCCTCCTTATCATATCATTCTACAAAAGAGCGAGTGGAAGAAGTTCTCCCACTCTTACTTGCTCCATATTAGTCTTTTACTTCTTCGAAGTCAGCATCTACTACGCCATCTTGTGGTTGAGAGCTTGATTGTTCAGCACCTGCTGCTCCTTGAGCTGCTTGGCTAGCTGCTGCTGCTTGTTCATATAATTTTACAGATAAGTTTTGAACAACTTCATTTAAAGCGTCACGTTTAGCTTTCATTGCTTCTAAGTCATTTGCTTCTACAGCTGCTTTTAATTCATCACGAGCTGTTTCAGCTTTTTTAACATCTTCAGCATCTACTTTACCTTCTAAGTCTTTCAATGTTTTATCAACAGTGAAGATTAATTGATCTACTTCATTACGTAAATCTACTTCTTCTTTACGTTTTTTATCTGCTTCAGCATTTGCTTCAGCATCTTTTACCATGCGTTCGATTTCTTCGTCTGATAAACCTGATGAAGATTTAATCGTAATTGTTTGTTCTTTACCAGTACCTAAGTCTTTAGCACGAACATTAACAATACCGTTTTTATCAATATCAAATGTTACTTCGATTTGTGGCACACCACGAGGTGCAGCTGGAATATCTGTTAATTGGAAGCGACCTAAAGTTTTGTTGTCTGCTGCCATTGGACGTTCCCCTTGTAATACGTGAACATCTACTGCTGGTTGGTTATCTGCTGCAGTTGAGAATACTTGTGATTTACTTGTTGGAATTGTTGTATTACGGTCAATTAATTTAGTAAATACACCACCCATAGTTTCAATTCCTAATGATAATGGAGTAACGTCTAATAATACGATATCTTTTACATCACCTGAGATAACTCCACCTTGAATTGCAGCACCCATTGCTACTACTTCGTCAGGGTTTACTGATTTGTTTGGTTCTTTACCAGTTTCTTTACGAACAGCTTCTACAACTGCTGGAATACGAGTTGATCCACCAACCAAGATTACTTGGTCGATTTCGCTTGCTGATAATCCTGCATCGCTTAATGCACGACGAACTGGTTCTTTTGTACGTTCAACTAAATCTAATGTTAATTGGTCAAATTTAGCACGAGTTAATGTTACTTCTAAGTGTAATGGTCCAGCTTCACCAGCAGTGATGAATGGTAAACTGATTTGTGTTGAAGTTACACCTGATAAATCTTTTTTAGCTTTTTCAGCAGCATCTTTCAAACGTTGCATTGCCATTTTATCTTGTGATAAATCAATTCCATTGTCACGTTTAAATTCAGCCACTAAGAATTCAATAATTTTGTTATCGAAGTCATCCCCACCTAAGTGGTTGTCTCCTGCTGTTGATAATACGTCGAATACGCCATCTCCTAATTCTAAGATAGATACGTCGAATGTACCACCACCTAAGTCGAATACTAAGATTTTTTCTTCGTGGTCAACTTTATCTAAACCGTATGCTAAAGCTGCAGCAGTCGGTTCGTTAACGATACGTTCTACTTCTAAGCCTGCAATACGTCCTGCATCTTTAGTTGCTTGACGTTGAGCGTCATTGAAGTAAGCTGGTACAGTAATAACTGCTTTTTCAACTTTTTCTCCTAAATATTCTTCAGCATAGCCTTTTAAGTATTGTAAGATCATAGCTGAAATTTCTTGTGGTGTATATTGTTTCCCTTCGATTTCAACTTTATATGATGCGTCCCCCATATGACGTTTAATAGATGAAATAGTGTTTAAGTTTGTTACAGCTTGACGTTTTGCAACTTCCCCTACTTGAATTTCACCATTTTTGAACGCTACAACAGATGGTGTTGTACGATTTCCTTCTGGGTTTGGAATAATTTTAGATTCATTTCCTTCTAATACAGCAACTGCTGAGTTTGTAGTTCCTAAGTCAATACCAATAATTTTACTCATAATTCATACACTCCTATAATTTAATATTTTTTAGTTGGCTTATTGAGAGACGATAACCATTGCTGGTCTTAAGACACGGTCTTTCAACATATAGCCTTTTTGAAATACTTGAACAACAACATCACTTTCTTGTCCTTCTTCAGCTGGAATCGCTTGAACAGCGTGATGTTTATTTGGGTCGAATGGTTGATTTAATGCTTCAATTTCTTCAATACCTTCTTCTTTTAGGGCATATAAGAAACCTTCATATACCATTTCAATCCCTTTTTTAAGATTTTTCGCTTCTTCTGATTCACTAGGTGAGGCAATCGCTCTTTCTAGATTATCAATGACATTCAATAAGTTTTGTGCTAAAGATTGACTACGATACTTCGCTACATCTTGTCTTTCTTTTGCATTTCTCTTTTGAATATTCGCAATTTCTGCAGATAAGCGATATACTTGGTCCTTTAATTGAGAAACTTCTTGTTGTAATTTTTCTTCAACAGAAGGTTCTTCCTCAACGGTTTCTTCAACAGTTTCAGGAGATTTCTCTTCTTCTACTTCTTGAGTTTGTTGAACGTCTTTTTCTTCATTTGTTTCCAAGCTTCCATCTCCTTTTATAAATTTTTATAATATTGCTCCATTGTTGTTGTGAGCTCTTCTTGTAATCCTTTGACAATCGATAGGACATTCGAATACGGCATATTTTTAGGTCCTAATAAAGCAATGATTCCTTTATCGTGTTTTGGCGTTTCATAGCTTGCAGTAATAATACTAAATTCTCCTAAGAGTGGATCATTCATCTCAGACCCTAAACGAATTTGGATATCTCGCTTAGAAGGCATCACTAATTCGTGCATCTTCGTTTGGTCATCCATTAATCGATATATTTCTTTTAAATGATGGACATTGGCATGTGAGTCAAAGTAGTTTAATAAATATCTTCTTCCTGCAACATGGAGTCTATCTTGTTCAAATTGGTTCATCATATCTTGAATCACTTTAACAATTTGAATTTGAGAATTCATATATCGATTCATTAAAGCTGGTAAATCAGACTTCAAACGTTGGAGAACTGTTTCTAGCGGCAAGCCAATCAATTCCTCATTAATAATTCGAACGACTTTATCTAAGTCGGAATCATCAATCGCACTTGGAATCGAGTAAACTTTATTTTCAACTAAACCATTGCTCATAACTAAAATTGCCATTACTTGGTTTAGCCCTAATCGAACAAGTCGAAAGCCAGATAATGTAGCACTCTTTAATTCGGGTCCAATAGAAATCGTTGTGTAATTCGTCAGTGTCGACAATATATCTGCCGAAACTTTAAAGACATCTTGTATTTCCATGGTCGATTGTTGGAAAGTTTCACGGATTTTATTTCGAATACTTAATGAAACTGGGCTTTTCTGAACAGGTAAAATATTATCTAAATAATATCGATACCCTTGATTCGATGGAACTCGTCCTGAAGAGGTATGGTTCTTTTCAAGATAGCCCATCTCTTCTAATTTCATCATTTCATTTCGAATGGTTGCAGAGCTAACTGCTAAACCCGTTTGCTGCATCAATTTTTTTGATCCAACTGGTTCTAATGTTTCCGTATATAGTTGAATAATCGATTGTAAGATTAGCAATTGTCTATCGGTTAACATTTTGGTCACCTCTCTTTAGCACTTGACTAAGACGAGTGCTAACCACATGTATAATTTATCATATTGGTCAAAGTAAGTCAATAATAAAACACTCGGACTTTAGTCTGATTTTAAAAAATATTTTTTATATTGCCGATTGAAAATTAAACTAGAAAAATAAATGCAAAAAAAGAGTCAATATGATACACTAAAACCAAATTAATCACGACAAAAATAAGGAGTGTTTCATATTGACTTACAACCATATTAGCATAGATGAATTAAATTGGATAGAGGCTTATTGGGAAAGAGGAGAAAAAGTAGCTTTTATTGCGCAAAAACTTAATCGTTCACTACAGACTATCTATAATGTTATCAACTTTTTAAAGCAAGGTCGTACTGTACAAGAATACTATACTAGATACTGCAATTTTCATCTCTATCCCCTCTTTAACACTTTTACCTAGTATAACATAGGATGTTTGAAATGGAAACTGAAGCGTATCAAAAAAAACAGTTTGCTTTCGCAAACTGTTTCTTCACTTCATTCATTATTTAGTTGCACGACGTACGTATGTACCTTCTGAAGTGTTAACTTCTAAGTACTCGCCAGCTTCGATGAAGTCTGGAACGTTTACGACTAAACCTGTTTCCATAGTTGCTGGTTTGCCAGAACCTGTAACAGTAGCACCTTTAATTGATGGTTGAGTTTCAGTTACTTGTAACACAACTGTTGAAGGTAATGAAACCCCAATTACTTCTGTTCCGTAGAATTGGATTTTAACTTCCATGTTTTCCAAAATGTATTTCAATTCGTTTTCGATTGTTTCTTCTGGAATTTCATATTGTTCATAGCTTTCTAAGTCCATGAATACACCAACGTTATCTTGGCTGTATAAGTATTGAACGTCTTTAGTATCGATGTGTGCACGTTCTACTTTTTCATCAGGTCTCATTGTAGTATCTACTGTTGATCCGTTACGAACGTCACGGATTTTCATACGCATTACAGTATTTCCTTTACCTGGTTTGTGGTGGCTGATTTCCAACACTTTAATTAATTTTCCATCAAGAATGAAAGTCATTCCTGCTTTTAAATCACTTACGTTAATCATGTTAACTCTCCTTCATATTTTGTTTACTATACGTTTATACCATATTTTTTAGAAAAATGCACTAGTCAAGTCCAACTCTGTGGAAAATTTCATCAACTTGTCGAATATGATAGTGATAATCAAAGGCATCATTCAACTCTTCAGCTGTTAAATGTGACATAATTTCTTCGTTGTTCTCAATAATTTCTCTGAATGAACGTTGTTCATCCCAAGCTAATGCTGTACATGGTTGGACTATATCATAAGCTCTTTCACGGCTTAATCCTTTATCGATTAATTTTAATAGAACACGTTGGCTATAAATTAATCCAAATGTTGCATCCATGTTTTTAAGCATTCGGTCAGGAAATACCGTTAAGTTCTTAACAATATTCCCAAAACGATTTAACATATAATTTAATAAAATTGTGCTATCTGGAATAATAATTCGTTCTGCTGAAGAATGCGAAATATCTCTTTCATGCCATAAATTGACATTTTCATAAGCTGTTACCATATGTCCACGAATCACTCTTGATAAGCCAGCCATATTTTCTGAACCAATTGGGTTTCTCTTATGTGGCATTGCTGAAGAACCTTTTTGACCTTTTGCAAAAAATTCTTCGACTTCACGTGTTTCTGATTTTTGCAAGCCACGAATTTCAGTCGCAAATTTTTCAATACTTGTCGCAATTAAAGCAATCGTTGAAATATAATCTGCATGTAAATCTCTTGATAAAATTTGTGTTGAAATTTCTTGTGGACGAATTTGTAACTTTCCACATACATAGGCTTCTACTGAAGTTGGTATATTGGCAAAAGTTCCAACGGCTCCACTAATTTTACCAGCTTCTACCCCTTGGGCAACACGCTCAAATCGTTCGATATTGCGTTTCATTTCTGAATACCATAGAGCTAATTTTAAGCCAAAAGTTGTTGGTTCTGCATGAACTCCATGTGTTCTTCCCATACATACCGTATATTTATGTTCAAGAGCTTTTTGTTGAATAATATCTAGAAAACGTCTTAGATCTTTTCTTAAAATATCATTCGCTTGTTTTAATTGATAACCATAGGCAGTATCCACTACATCCGTACTTGTTAAACCATAGTGAACCCATTTGCGTTCTTCTCCTAAAGTTTCACTCACTGCACGGGTAAAAGCTACAACATCATGTCTTGTTTCTTCTTCAATTTCTAAAATTCTGTCCACTGAAAAACTAGCATGCTCACGAATTTTTTGAACATCAACTTTAGGAATCTCTCCTAACTCTGCCCAAGCTTCGCAAGCTAAAATCTCTACTTCTAACCAACAACGATAACGATTTTCATCTGACCAAATATTAGCCATTTCCGGTCTGGTGTAACGAGTAATCATACAAACGCCTCCTATTTTAAAATCATATCCATATGTTCAATTCCAACTAGCTGATAAGGTTGTGACCACACTTCGAAGCCTAAGGACTCGTAGAACTGTTGTAAATACGTTTGTGCATGAATCATAATCGGCTGATCCACATACCATTCTTGACAAATTTCTATCGCTCTTTCCATTAGAGCTGTCCCTTTTCCTTGTCTACGATAAGCTTCATCAACAATAACACGTCCGATATGAGCACCATCTACTTCTTGGAAAATTCGTAAATAAGCAATCACTTTTCCAGATTCATCTGTTTCAAATAAATGCCAAGCTCTTTTATCAATCTCATCCATTTCTTGATAATTTAATTGTTGTTCGACAATAAAGGTTTGAATTCTTGCTTTATAAATTTCAATGACTTCTGTTTTCGATAATTCGTCCAAATTTTTTAAGTACCACATATTTTTCCCCTATAATTTTTCAAAATATTTTTTAGTATTTAATTCATCCTCTTTTAATTGAGCAATCAGTTCCTCTACTC
>CAMYBO010000049.1 GCA_947254045.1 uncultured Granulicatella sp.
TGTATAAGAGACAGCACCATTAATTCAAGATGTTGTCTTAGATAGTTTTGGAGAAATTTTTGGAGCATTATTAGGATTTTTAAAAAAATAAAAAAATTAAAAAAAATCGAGGAAAAAAATTTTTTCTCGATTTTTTTGCGTATATATAGAGTGACTAGTCAATTTTTTTATAAAGGAGGGAGAAAAATGGAGGAGCTAACGAATGAAATTTTATTGGCAGCACTCCAATTCCGCATTGATGACATTCATTTATTGCCTTTTGGAGAGGAGTATCGTTTTTATTTACGATATGGGGAGCAATTATCCTTACTAAAGACAATTGATTCGGATACTGCTAATCGGTGGATTACTTTTGTAAAGTATCGGTCTGGAATGGATGTAGGGGAAAAACGTAGACCGCAAAGTGGTGCAATGAAATATGAATTAACAAATGGAACAAGTATTGAATTAAGGTTATCAGTGATCACAAACTTTAAAATGCAAACTTCTGTTGTTATTCGTTTACTACATTTATCGATGGAGGAGAAAAAATCTGGGGAGGTATCGACTTATTTTCCAAACGATATTGAGCTTCTTCAAAGAATGTTGCATTACAAGAGTGGGCTAATATTATTTTCAGGACCTGTCAGCTCCGGAAAAACGACAACGATGTATCACTTGTTAAGAAACCGTGTTAATGATACCAATTTGCAAGTTATCACAATGGAAGAGCCTGTTGAAATGAGTGAACCATTGTTTTTACAAACAGAAATCAATGAAAAAGCAGGGATTACGTATGAACTGCTTATCAAAAGTTCATTAAGGCATCATCCAGATATGATGCTCATCGGAGAAATTCGAGATGAAATGACAGCAAAAATGGTCATTCGTGGGGCTTTAACAGGTCATTTAATGTTAGCAACCGTTCATGCAAAAGATTGTAAAGGAGTTATCTCAAGATTAGAGGAATTAGGAGTGACAAAAGATTTATTAAGGCAAACATTAGTAGCGGTCGTTGCACAACGACTAGTGCCGAGATATTGTTCTCTTTGCCAGAGTCATTGTTGTTTTCATTGTAATCACATTCCTCTTTCAAAGAAAAAGGCTACTTTATTTGATATTGCCTATGGAACTTCATTGGAACATTTAATTCAAGAAGAAGGATTTTTAAATCCTTTGGAACATCCGTTTAATAGAAAGTTGAGGAAAGCTTATGCACTTGGATATGTTTCAAAACAAAGTCTCGAAGCCTACCAAATCTATTAAGAAATGGTCTAACAAAACACAAGCGTTATTTTTAACTCAAGTAGGAGAACTACTAGAAGAGGGATTTACATTACAAGAAACATTGGAATTTGCCAAATTATTGATTCCCAAACAAGAAGCCGTCATTAGTATGATGATGGAACATTTATTGATGGGCGAGAGATTTGATGAAGCTTTACATCTAGTAGGATATTCTGATTCGATTTGTTCACAAATTTATTTATCCATGTCGACAGGTTCTTTTGCACTTTCTTGTCGAACGATTGGACAATATTTAACACAAAAAGATCAACAACTGAAGAAGTTACGACAAGTATTAATTTATCCGTGCATTTTGATTGTGTTTTTAGTTTGTATGGTAGCTGCAATTCGTTATTTACTACTAGGGCAACTGCAATCAATGGTTCAAGTGGAAAGTATTAAAGATCATATGATGCTTTATTTGATATGGAATGGCTTTGTTCATTTGCCTTGGATTGTATTAGGAGTTAGTTTTTTTATAGGAACTGTAGTTGGCATAGTGTATGTATATTGGAAAAATAAAACCATTCTAAAACGGCTACGATTTTTAACTCGACTCCCAATAATCGGAAGTCTTATCCAACAATATTACACATTTTTATATGCTAGAGAATTTGCCTATTTTTTAGGAAATGGACAGTCATTACTGCAAATGATTGAACAGATGAAGCAAGTAGGTACAAGTCCTTTAACAAAGGCTATCTCAGAATTTATTGAAATTGAAATGCAAAAAGGGACCTCATTTTCAAGTGCTATTGATCAATTGAAGTTGTTTCAGCAACCACTCATTTTATTAATTGTTCAAGGAGAACTAACGCACCAATTAGATATTAAATTGCGCCAATTTTCAAAAAATTCATTTGAAGATTTTAAAGGAACACTGGAAAAGAAAATTATGCTTGTTCAGCCGGTTCTATTTATTGGAATTGGTCTCATGATTATTTCAATGTATATTATTTTAATGTTACCAACGTTAACAATGATTGGAGGAAATTAGAATGAAAAAATTACTAAAAAAGAAAAAAGGATTTACATTAATTGAATTACTTATTTGTTTATTTATTATCGGGTTGATGATGTTACTCATTATTCCAAATATTGCGAAACAGAGAGCAGAAGCTCAAAAGAAATCAGATGCTGCGATTGTGAAAGTTGTTGAGAATCAACAAGAGTTGTATCTGTTAGATCATAAAGATGATAAAGCTGTTACAGAAAGTACAGGAGGTACTGCTGATAAAAACGCAAAGCCAACTCCAGAAACATTACAATCAAATGGATATATTACTCAGGAACAATTAGAGGCCTATAGGAAGGTAAAACCAGATATAGCACAATAGTCGTCACTAAGGAGGAACTTCTATGAAATCTCATGCATTTACTCTCGTAGAGTTACTCATTTCTCTAAGTATTCTAATAATACTATTATGGTTAGTTCCTCCCGCAATAGTGGATTTTGGAGAAACGTATCAAGAAAGAGTGTTTCTTAAACAGTTTGAGAATGATTTGAAATTAGTGCAGATGAATGCACAGGCGACAGGGAAATATTCAAGTGTAGAAATTATAGGAAGTGGAACAAATTCCTATAAAATCACTTGTCCAGGAAATGAAAACTTAAATGCGATTAAAGAGATACCTAAAAGTATTTCAATATCGGGTACACATACAATTGGATTTAAAAATGAAACTGGAAATTTAACGACATATAATACATTGCCAGAAATTACTTTTACAGGAAAAAAATTTACGTATGAATATTATTTCCGTTTTGGAGGAGGAAGAAGTTATGTTAAAGTTTCAAAAAATTAAAGCATATGCATTTATAGAAGCTCTCCTAGCTTTAATGATTGCAACTTTAACAGTTTTACTACTTTCATTTGTATTAGGTGATTCTGTAAAAAGGGAACAGCAACATAAATGTGTATTAAATGAATACTCGAATCAATTAATGAAATTGCATGAAAGTAGACCGCCAGTCAGCTATCCAGAAGAAACAACAACAATTTCTACATCAAAAACAGAAAATAAAAATTCTTCAAATAATGATTCAACTAAACAGTCAAATCATAAAATGAAAGAAGTCATTCATTTAAAAAAGATAGATTCAAAAACCCCAGTAACTTCTGTGAACATTCATTGTTCTCAAGAGGAGGTGATTCAGATTGAAAGAATGGGTCCTACAAAAAAAGTCAGCATTTCTGCTAATTGAACAATTGATGGCATTAGCGATTTTTGCTGTGAGCCTTCTATTGATAAGTGGAGTTTACCAAGTATTAATGAAAGTGCAAAACAAATTAGAAGTACCGAATTATATAGAATGGCATTTAATGGCGACACAAGTAGATACACATTTACAAGGTTTCGTAAAAACTAAAGTTTCTTATGATGTTGAATTTTTGTCTGAAAACCCAAAAGATAAAGGCAATTTTAAATTTCGAGCTGAACCAAAGAAGGGGGACACGAAAGCTAGGCTATGGATTGAAAAAAACGGCGGAACACATTTCGTATTAATTGGATATGAAAAAATGCTTCTTCATGGTGAAAAAGATGGAGTACGTCTAAAAGGAACACTACGAAATAACGAAAAATTCGAAACATATTTTATTCCAGGGAATCGTGTTATTTCACTTGAAAAAGAAGTTATTGAAGAAGAATTCTCAAGTAAAGAAGAATATAAAAAGGAGGAGTCACATGATGAAAAAGCGGCAATCGTATCAAAAGATAAAAGCTAGCTTAGTGGTTCCTTTCTTAGCTTTACTATTTATTACAAGTTTAGTGACGGTTGCTTTTTATCAAATACGAGTTGCAAATGCGAATCAGTTTCGTTTGCTTCGTGATACGTATCGACTGAAAATAATGTTGGAATTAACGGTTCAAAATTTAGATAGCCATTTAGAAGTCAAAGATAATGAAATGATTTTTTCGAGTAGAATAGATTTTTCGACTGGAAATGTAGAAATTAAATGGGATGAAAAAAGTAAGGTTTTTGATTTAACTGCTCAACTAAAAAATGGCTCCACTCGCTCTGAAAAAGTTTCTCTTGTAATTCATGAGAAGAAAGTTAATGAAAAAACACAGTGAATGAGTTTGTTTCATATGCAATCTATGGTATACTTTTTATGACAATATGAAAAGTTGGTGATTAAATGGAACAAACAATTGGAGAAATTTTAAAACGTGCTCGTCAACAAAAAGGATATACTTTAGATGACTTGCAACAAATTACAAAAATTCAAAAAAAATATTTAATTGCAATCGAAGAAAATGATTTCGATTTAATGCCTGGAGATGTGTATAAGAGACAGATTTAATGCCTGGAGACTTTTATACTCGAGCATTTATTAAGCAAGTAGCAGAAACAGTTGGAGTAGACGGTGCTCGATTATTAGAGGAATTTGCATTAGAAACTCCAAAAAATCCTGGAGGAATTCCAGAGGAAGAATCTGTATTAGCAGATAAGAAATTTATTTCTAGTCGTTTATCCAATAATAGAGAAGCGCAAACTGCTGTTACGAAAGCATGGGGGCAATTTAAAAATTATTTACCTACAATTTTATTAGGTATGTTAGCGGTAGCGATTGTATTTGCCATTGCACAATCATTATTAAATAAACGCTCAACTCCTAAGCCAGCAGCCGTTGCAACAACTGTAACAGCTCAAAATACAACAACAGCTGAAAAAACAGAAGAAACAACAGTTGTAGAAACAACACAATCAACAACTACTACAAAAGAATCAAAAGAAACAACGATTCGTTATTCATACGCAAATGGAAATTCATTATATTACACAGCAAAATTAGCTGAATTTCCAGCAAACTTAGTAGTAACAAACCGTGCAAGAACACAATTATGGGCAAGAATTACAGCAAATCAAAAAGTAGTAGCCGATGGAGCTCCGACTACAGGACAACAATTAGTAGGTTCAATTCCTGAAGGAACAAATTCCATTGTTTTAAACTTCGGTTATACACCAGTTGGTACGATTACTTTAGCAGGACAAGAAATTCAAATTCCTGATGGAGTAAGTGCTACAGCTATTTACATTACAGTGGAATAGAGGGAATAGGATGAATATTGCCAATCGATTAACCATTGCTAGAATTGTCATGATTCCATTGTTCTTACTAATGATGTGTTTTCCAAAAGATGCTTTAGGAATGGTGAGTGTTCTTCATTCAAATTTAAGTGTTAGTTGGTTATTAGCAATGATTATTTTTACTATTGCTAGTATTACAGATTTTTTAGATGGCTATTTAGCTAGAAAATATCACTTAATTACGAACTTTGGAAAATTTGCCGATCCTTTAGCAGATAAATTATTAGTGATGACGGCTTTTATTACATTAGTAGGGGCTGGTGTCATTCCAATGTGGATTGTAGCAGTGATTGTATGTAGAGAATTAGCTGTAACAGGACTTCGTTTATTATTAGTGAATGATGGAGAAGTACTGGCAGCAGCATGGCCTGGAAAAGTTAAAACAGCAACACAAATGCTAGCGATTATCTTTTTATTAATTGATGACTTTCCAGTAAAAGGATTACCATTTTCAATCGGGACGATTTTGCTATATGTGTGTTTAGTGGCAACTGTGTATTCAGGAGTAGATTACTTTATAAAAAATAAACATGTTTTTGCAGATTCATTTTCTGTTTAATGGTGGAGGCTGGGAATACCTGGCCTCTTTATTTTTTATAAATGAGGAGTAAAAAGTATGAAAGCAGAAATTATTACAGTCGGTACAGAATTATTAATGGGCCAAGTGATTAATACGAATAGTGCAACTATTGCGAGAGAATTGGCAAAGTTGTCTATTCCAACTTATTACCAACAAACCGTTGGAGATAATCCAGAAAGAATGCTGGAAAATATTCAACTAGCTAGTAGTCGTAGTGACCTAATTATTTTAAGTGGTGGATTAGGACCGACTACGGATGATATTACAAAACAAGTTTTAGCAAAGTTTGTTCAAAAAGAATTAGTCGAAGATAAAGATGCAATGGATAAAATTATTCGTTTCCATCAACAATCTCACCGTCCGATGAGTCCTAATAATCGACTTCAAGCATTAGCGTTTAAAGATGAAACAGTTTTTAAAAATCATAATGGTTTAGCGATTGGTGGAGCAGTAGAAACAGATAAAAATACTTTCATTGTTTTACCAGGACCTCCAAGTGAATTAAAAATGATGCTTGAAAAAGAAGTAGTTCCGTATTTAAAAGAAAAAGTTTCAAATGAAGGAACTTTCGTTTCAAGATATTTGCGTTTCTTTGGAATCGGAGAATCTAGATTAGTAACGGATTTAGAACAATTAATCGAAGAACAAATAAATCCAACTATTGCTCCATATGCAGGTATGTATGAAGTAGTGCTTCGATTAACTGCAAATGGCGATACAAAAGAAGAGTGTGAACGGTTATTAGATGAATTAGAAGAAAAAATCTTGTCCATTGAAAGTGAATATTTCTATGGATATGGAGAATACGAATCGCTATTATCGATTACAAGCGAATTATTAAAAAATAGTGGATTAAGTATTGCTTCAGCAGAAAGTTTAACGGGAGGGCTCTTTGCTTCGACATTAGTTTCTATAGACGGAAGTTCACAGTATGTATTAGGCTCTTGTGTTGCATATCAAGAATCTGTAAAGAAAAACCAATTACAAGTTCCACAAGAAATTTTAGAAAATTATGGAATGGTTAGTGCAGAGTGTGCAGAAGCAATGGCAGAAAATGTACGAACAATATTCGGTAGTGACCTTGGAATTTCCTTTACAGGTGTAGCAGGTCCCTCACCAATGGAAGGAAAAGAAGTAGGTACAATATTTATTTCATTAGCGGATGGATTAGAAACAAAAACAATAGAATTACATTTAGCAAGAAATCGAAATGGAAACCGTGAATTTGCGGTTCAATATGGGTTAAACGAGCTAAGAAAATATTTATTAAAAAAGCAACAGAACAAATGTTCGTTTTCCTTGCTTTCAGTATGAAGTATAGTGTATGATAAGGATGAATGAAGAGGACATGGAGGTTTAACATGGCAGAACAAGAAAATCGTCAACGTGCATTAGATGATGCATTGAAAAAAATTGAAAAGAGTTATGGTAAAGGTGCAGTAATGAAATTAGGAGAAAAAGCTGATTCGCAAGTTCAGACTGTTTCTTCAGGTTCATTAGCATTAGATATTGCATTAGGAGCAGGTGGTTATCCTAAAGGAAGAATTATTGAAATTTTTGGTCCTGAATCAAGTGGTAAAACAACAGTTGCTTTACATGCGGTAGCAGAAGTACAAAAACGTGGTGGAGTAGCAGCGTTTATCGATGCGGAACATGCTTTAGATCCAGAATATGCAAGAGCATTAGGCGTTAATATTGAAGAATTACTATTATCTCAACCAGACACTGGTGAACAAGGCCTAGGAATTGCTGATGCATTAGTAGCTTCAGGTGCAGTTGATATCGTGATTGTCGACTCAGTAGCAGCATTAGTACCCCGTGCTGAAATTGAAGGAGATATGGGACAATCTCATGTGGGGCTTCAAGCTCGTTTAATGTCTCAAGCACTTCGTAAATTATCAGGGACTATTAACCGTACAAAAACAATTGCTATCTTTATTAACCAATTACGTGAAAAAGTTGGAATTATGTTCGGTAATCCAGAAACAACACCAGGTGGTCGTGCATTAAAATTCTATGCAAGTATTCGTTTAGATGTTCGTCGTAGTGATCAAATTAAAAATGGAGCGGAAATTTTAGGAAATCACACTAAAATTAAAGTAGTGAAAAATAAAGTTGCGCCACCATTTAAAACAGCTGAAGTGGATATTATGTATGGAGAAGGAATTTCTCAAATTGGTGAAATTTTAGATATGGCTTCTGATTTAGATTTAGTGAAGAAGAGCGGTGCTTGGTATGCTTATAATGATGAAAAGATTGGACAAGGCCGTGAAAATGCGAAAAAATACTTAACTGAACATCCAGAAATCGTTGAAGTATTAACACAAAAAATCCGTGCTCACTATAATATTGGTGGAGAAGTCGTTTCTCAAGAAGTAGAAGATTTAGGTCAAACAAATTTATTAGATGAAGAATAGTATAGTAGGGAGAATGAACTGGAGTGGTTCATTCTCTTTTTTTTAATGGTTGTTCGAAAAATCCAGGTTATGATTAAGTCGACGAAAACCAATCAAAGGAGGATTTCTCTCATGGACTACTGTATACGAAAATTACTAGGATTAA
>CAMYBO010000050.1 GCA_947254045.1 uncultured Granulicatella sp.
GAAGGTGGAGGTTTTGTAGTTATTGCAGATATTAATGAAGCTACTGCTACGAAAACAGTAGCTGATTTTGAAGTAGAACATACTGTGTTTGAATATATGGATTTAGGAAATCATGAGTCCATTGTTGCAAGCATGAAGAAGATTCTATCTGAACGTAAAGTAGATATTTTAGTCAATTGTGCAGGAGTTATTAGTGCGAAACCTTTTGATCAATTAACATATGAAGAATGGGAAAGAACCATTCGTATTAATCTTTCTGGATGTTTCTCAACGATTAGTACGATTTTCCCTCACTTTATTGAAAATAAAGGCGGCAGAATTGTGAATGTTTCTTCTGCTGCTGCAAAATTAGGGGGAGGACTTTTAGGTACAGCGGCATATGCATCTTCTAAAGCAGGTTTAAATGGTTTAACAAAAGCAGTTGCTAAAAAAGGTGGGAAATACAATATTTCTTGTAATGCAGTATGTACATCCTTTACAAGAACAGATATGACAACCGTGCTTTCTGAAGATAAAGAAAAGAGTCAAAAAGTCATTAGTATGATTCCTTTAGGACGTCGTGCAGAACCTGTTGAAATTGCTCAAATGATTTTATTCTTTGCGAGTGATTTAGCAAGCTTTATTACAGGAGAAATCGGCGACTGCGATGGCGGTATTACATTAGATGGTTGATTTTTCTTCCGTTTAGTAAAATTTTCAAAAAGGTATGTGAATGCAATGAAAAAGATTAAAATTCCTGGGGATACTATTATTGTTCCAATGTTTATTGGATGTTTTATTAATACATTTATTCCTCAAATTTTGCAAATTGGTGGGTTTACCACTCCGATTGTAAAAGGTGCAGGGCCATTAGTTGGGGCGTTCTTATTTGTCATTGGGGGAACAATTTCCCTTAAAAATACACCGAAGGCTGTTGTTCGTGGGGCGTCTATTATTATCGCAAAAATTATTGTATCGATTATTCTAGGTTTATTAGTGGCGAAAGTGTTCAATGATAATTTCTTAGGATTGAGTGCAGTAGCGGTGATTGGGGCGATTTCAGTAGCGAATAATGCCATGTATGCTGGAATAGTCGAAGTTTATGGAGATGAAATTGATGCTGGTGCTGTTGGGATTACAACTTTAAGTGTTGGTCCAATGGTAACAATGGCAGTGTTAAGTACTGCAGGGCTTGCGAACATTTCCATTTGGAATTTGATTGGAACGATTTTACCGCTAGTTATTGGGATTATTTTAGGAAATGCCTTCCCTTATATGAAAACAGTTCTCTCAAATGGAATTACAGCGATTATTATCGTCGTAGGATTTTGTTTAGGGGCAAATATGAACTTTGGACAAATTCTTGAAGGTGGACTTCCTGGTATTTTACTTGGGGCAATTACAACCTTAATTGGCGGGATTGCAGCGATTGCTGCAGATAAATTATCTGGAGGAAATGGAGTTGCAGGTGCTGCGATTTCTAGTACAGCTGCAAGTGCCATTGCAACACCAGCGGCACTTTCTGCGGTAGATGCATCCTTTAAAGCAATTGAAGCAACTGCTACAACTCAAATTACAGCTTCTGTTATTGTAACGGCTATTTTAACACCAATCTTAACAGCGTATATTGCTAAAAGAGTTCAACAAAAAGAAAAGAATGAGTAATAACAAAACCCACTCCGTAACGTTAAGCGGAGTGGGTTTTACTTTAATCTAAGAAATACGTATGTTTAGCTTTCCATTCTAGTACTTTAATACGAATCCAAAATCCGTAGATTCCTAATGTGATGATACATAAGAAAAACCATTTGATCCAGTTTCCAAATAATTCAAGAGCAGTGCCATCAAACCCAAGACGACGTCCTTCAATCACTGTGTGTTCAATTTCCCATTTATACATGATGCAGATAGCCCAAGGAGTTCCTAGTCCAAAGGTAAGAGTAATAATAAAAAATGAAATGATGTAACTTAAAATATACGTTAGCATTCCTCCATCAAAATAACTTTTTTGCATGATATATCCTCCCTTAATCAGTTGAGAGTAGTGTATCACGCAGAGAGATTTATTGTCAAAAAATAAAGATATAAATAAGTTCATGTTAGGGGCAGTTGTAATGTTTTTAGAAAAGGTATAAACTAAAGAAGATATAGAAATGGGGGTTGAGTGATGCAATTTAATTGGAGTAGTTTAGGTGCATGGAGTAGCATTCGGAATATTGTTGATATTGTAATTGTGTGGTACCTATTATATAATCTATTACTCATCATGAAAGGCACAAGAGCTGTACATTTGATGAAGGGCTTGGCAGTGATTGCAGGGGTAAAATTCATCAGTTATATGTTTGGGCTAATTACCCTTGACTGGATTATGAATTTAGTAATCCAATGGGGTGTTGTTGGAGCTATTGTCGTCTTTCAACCAGAAATTCGAAGAGGGCTAGAACATATTGGTCGTTCGAACTTTTTCTCAAGGAGAGCTTCGGGAACGAATCAAGCTCAAAGGATGATTGAAGAGTTAAATATTTCTGTACAATATATGGCAAAACGAAGAATTGGTGCATTAATTTGTATTGAACAATCGAATTCTTTAGAAGAATATATTAATACGGGGATTCCTTTACAATCACGAATTTCGAATCAATTAATGACGCAAATTTTTATTCCGAATACACCTCTTCATGATGGTGCGGTGATTATTCGTGGTCATGAAGTGGAAGCAGCGGCATGTTATTTACCATTATCAGAAAGTAAATTTATTCCTAAAGAATTAGGAACAAGACACCGTGCAGCTATCGGATTAAGTGAAGTAACAGATGCTTTAATTATTGTTATTTCAGAAGAAACAGGGAAAGTGAGTGTCGCATTGCGTGAAAAATTATTACGTGAGCTAACTCCGGATGAATTTGTAGAAGTGTTAAGTGAACATTTAATTACAAAAGAAACTTCTCAAAAAGATTCGACTATTCTAACAATGATTATCGATTTCTTTAGAGGAGGTCGTATGAATGATTAGTAAATGGATGACGAAAAAATCATTTTTAGTGTTTATATCCTTTATTTTGACAATGGCTTTATTTGTATATGCAAGTGAATCAAGTCCAAGTAGACAATCGTCGTCAGTATCCGTTCAGACAACTTCGAATACAATTGGCAATGTTCCGGTGTATGTTGATATCGATAGTCAGTTATATACAGTTACTGGCTTGCCGGAAGCTGTTACGCTAAGGGTAGAAGGATCTAGTAGTTCCTTATTAACAGTTGTAGGAAATGGTTCCTATCGTGTAAAAACTCCTAATTTAAATGAACTAGGAACAGGAAAACATATGATTACGTTGCAAGTCTCAGGGCTACCTTCAGGAGTAAAAGGATTCGTTTCTCCAGAGACGGTTGAGATTATGATCGAAAAGAAAGCGACGGTTGAATTGCCCGTTTCAGTAAATGTAAATCGTGCAAATTTACCAGGAGCTTATAAAAACGGACAAGCTTTAGTGAATCCTGCTAGAGTTACGATTTCTGGGCCAGAATCACTAATCAATCAAGTAGAAAAGGTTGTCGCAAATGTGACAGTACCAGAAAATACAAAAGCAGACTATACTTCTTCCGTTGTTGTACAAGCGTTGGATGCAACAGGAAAGCCTCTGGCACTAAAGATGGAACCGGAACAAGTTCAAGTAAGAGTACCAATTACAACGAATAGCAAAAAAGTTCCTATTATATTAACGACAACAGGAAGTGCGGGTACGCAATATTCCTATCAGTTGAAATCTGATACCAAAGAGGTTACAATTTTAGGAGCTCAAGAAGTGTTGGATAAATTGACAGCCATTCCTGTAGTGGTAGATGTCAGTCAAGTAACTAAAACAACAACACAAGTTGTGAAGATAACTCTTCCAACTGGAGTGGATAGTATCAATCCAGAAAATATTTCTGTTGAAGTGGTTGTCACATCTACAACACCAGAAACAACAGAAACGACGCAGACAACGCAAACTACACAAACAACAAGACAATAGAAATTGATAGAGATTTAAAGGAGATTGAACATGGGCAAATATTTTGGAACAGATGGTGTAAGAGGAGTAGCAAATGCAGAATTAACACCAGAATTAGCGTTTAAATTAGGACGTTTTGGTGGCTATGTCTTATTACAACAAGCAGGTGGAGATAAACATCCACGTGTGTTAGTCGGAAGAGATACTCGTATTTCAGGACAATTATTAGAACATGCTTTAATTGCAGGTTTATTATCTGTCGGAATCGAAGTGATGCAATTAGGCATTATTCCTACACCAGGAGTTTCTTATTTAACACGTGTGCAAGGAGCAGTAGCAGGGGTAATGATTTCTGCATCTCATAATCCAGCACAAGATAACGGCATTAAATTCTTCGGAGCAGATGGTTTTAAATTATCTGATGAAACAGAAGCAGAAATTGAAGCTTTATTAGATAGTCCAGAAGATACATTACCACGTCCTTCAACAGATGAATTAGGAACTGTGGATGATTATTTAGAAGGAACAATGAAATATAGTCAATTTTTACAACAAACAATTGATGGACCTCTAACAGATATGAAAGTAGCGTTAGATGGTGCAAATGGAGCAACTTCAGCTGTCTTAAATCGTTTATTTGCAGATTTAGAAACAGAATTTTACACAATGGGAAATAAACCAAATGGTGTGAACATTAATGATGGAGTGGGTTCAACACATCCAGAAGCTTTAGCAGAATTTGTAAAAGAAAATGGTGCAGATTTAGGATTAAGTTTCGATGGAGATGGAGACCGTTGTATTGCAGTTGATGAAAATGGTGAAATCGTGGATGGAGATAAAATTATGTTCATCTGTGGAAAATATTTACGCAGTGTAGGACAATTGAATCAAGATACCATTGTTTCAACAGTTATGAGTAACTTAGGATTCCATAAAGCAGTTGAAGAAGAAGGAATGGTCGCTCTTCAAACAGCGGTAGGAGATCGCTATGTTGTAGAAGAAATGCGTAAAAATGGCTATAACTTCGGGGGAGAACAATCAGGACATGTTGTATTCTTAGATTTAAATACAACAGGGGATGGATTGTTAACAGGAATTCAATTAATGAATGTTATGAAACAAACAGGTAAAAAATTAAGTGAATTAGCCAGTGAAGTACCAATATACCCTCAAGAATTAGTGAATATTCGAGTGAGCGATAAAAATGGTGCAATGGAAGTTCCAGCGATTAAAGAAATTATCGACACAGTGGAAGCTGAAATGGCAGGAAATGGTCGTGTGCTTGTTCGTCCAAGTGGAACAGAGCCATTAGTACGTGTCATGGTAGAAGCACCAACAGACGAATTATGTCATGATTATGTAACACGTATCGCAGAGGTCGTTCGTCAAGAGATTGGATTAGACTAAGAAGTGAAGTTTGAAAGGGAGAGTAACGAGAGTTTCTCTCTTTTTTGTGTGGTGTGGGAAGTATGTTTTTAACAAAAAATCTCCCGCAATTATGCGAAGGACTAAACATTACAACTCAACCATTTTTGTCTCGCGTATTGGTCAGCGGTAGATGTAATATACATGATAACTTTTGCGACATTACTAGTTGCATTAGTATCGCTTGTTGTCAAAATAATAGAATTAGTGACAAAAAAATAACACCGCTCACAACTTTGACTGATTGAGTAGTGTTATTACATTATAATTAGCCACCGTCTTTTCAACGGTCTACATCAGAGTCGAGTTCCAGCTCGGCTCTTTTTGTATCTTCATTGTATCAAAAACTAAACAAATTGAAAACTTCGCAAATTCAAGTGATAAGGTCTCAATGAAACACAAGTAAAAATGGCCTATATCATGAAGTGCTCTCTTTTTCAATATACATGGTTATCGGAGGCTTACCATCCTCGTTAAGATTTTCTTTTAAATAATCTAATATAATCTTGTTTACTATGTATCATATTAGAAATAAAGATGGATTTTCTATCTTCTAAGATATGATAGAAGGCTAAATAATTTCCTAAAACGATACAGCGAGTTTTGTATGGGGGGTAGATGATTTTTTCGACTCTTTCATCTGCATTAAGCCCGGCTTCAGGGAAAATTGTTAAGCGTTCTAATCCGTGAAGAATATTATTAACCGTATTAATTCCTGCTTGCTCTGAAAAGTACATAGTTTCAATGTAGTTTTTAATAGTTCGCAGTTGATTTTGAACATATTCTGGAATTATTAAGCTATACGAGTTTGATTCAAATTCCAAGGTTAGCCCTCACTTCGTTTACAGTATAGATTCTACCTTGTTCAAAATCTTTGAAACTTTGAGTGATTTCAGATCTTAATTGTGTCAATAATTCTTCTCGTTCTTTATCGGTATCTGTCTCAAAGGGTAATTTTTTATTTTGTACAATATTTTCTAAAAAAAGATTGAAACTAGCTGTCATATCCAGATTATGTTCAGAGATAATTTCTTTTGCTCTTTCAAGCAAATCACTATTTGTTCTAAAGTTAACTTGAGTATTTTTTTCTAAGCTATACATTCTAATTCCTCCTTTTAGCTTATTTTATCACTAATAACTATTTCTGTATAGCAGGAGCTATACAAAAGCTTGTTGAAGTTAGTTAAGTAATTTTAGAGTACCTATTCCAACTTCAAAGCCATACTTTTTGAAAAAAAGAAAAGGAATGGTACAATAACGTTATCGAATATTAGAGGAGTTATTATGAATACAACAATCAAGACATGTGCACAAACACGTGCGATTCAATCTAGAAGAATTTTTCCATTTGATGTGAATATGCATCAAACATTATTTGGAGGGAACTTAACCCGTATTATTGACGATTGTGCATCCATTACGGTGTCTCGTCATTGTCGTCGTTTAGCAGTGACTGCTTCAGTTGATGCGATGAACTACTTAAAACCATTACCATTAGGGCATTCTGTTTGTGTGGAAACGTATATTTCTGGTGTTGGGAAGAAAAGTATGGAAGTCTTTTGTAAAGTAGTAGGGGAAGATGTTTTAACAGGTGAACGTTATTTGGCGGCAACTAGTTTTTGGACATTTGTAGCTTTACCTCGTGAAGGGGAAACGGATTTTGCCGTTCCAGCGATTGAAGCAGAAACTACAGAAGAAAAATTCATTTGTAGTGGCTATGAAGAGAGACGTTTGGCTAGATTAGAACAATTGAAACGACAAGAAGAATTAATGAATCATGTTTCCATTCATAAACCTTGGATGGAGTCATTGTGACAGTAATGTAAGGTTATCACTGTTTTTGCTAGAAAAAATCAAGGATTTTTCATATTTGATTTGTTAAAGTAGTCTTATCAAATGATTCACACTGAAAAGATTACTGGAGGAAATTATGAATAAACATAGTGCCATTGAATTTAATAGAAAGTTGATTCAATTATTTACAATAGCAGGAGTAATCCTAACAATTTATTTAGGATACATCATTGCCAAACATCATTATTTTGAAGTTGGAGGAGCGTTCCAGCAGTTGGTTGGCAATTGGGGAATGTATGGAGTATTATTCTTTATCTTCATTCAAATTGTACAAGTCGTTTATCCGATTATTCCGGGTGGTTTAACTTGTGTCGTTGGGCATCTTGTATTCGGACCTTTATATGGGTTTATTTATAATTTTATTGGCATTATGATTGGTTCTATGATCAATTTTTGGTTAGCAAGACGGTATGGAGAGACAGTCGTTCAAGCATTTGTTTCTCAAGCAACTTATGATAAATATATTGGCTATTTAAATGATGGGAAGAAATTCGAAAGTTTCTTCTTCTGGGCATTAGTGTTGCCAGGATTCCCTGATGATTTCTTATGTATGGTAGCAGGATTAGGGAAGATGACATTTAAAAAATTTGTGGCAATTTGTTTATTGGCAAAACCTGTCACACTATATGTGTATACATTGATTGCAGCAGAAGGAGTACAAGTTCTCTTTAAATGGATTCAAGGGTAGAGGTGTTTCAGTGAAAAAAATCATGATTGGATTGGTTCGAGGATATCAAAAGTGGATTTCTCCATTATTTCCACCAACTTGTATCTATCGACCAACTTGTTCAACGTATATGATTCAAGCAATTGAAAAACATGGAGTTATTAAAGGTGTAACTATGGGAGTTGGAAGAATTCTAAGATGTCATCCGTTTATTTTAGGTGGGCAAGATCCTGTTCCGGATGAATTTACACTAAGACGTCATAAAGATTATCGGAAAAAGAGAAATTGTAGTTGTTGTGAACCAATAGAAATCAAAAAAGAAGGAGATTGAACGATATCAATCTCCTTTTATTATTACTGAAATTTATGTTGATATTTTTGAATAATACGTGGCAATAATGGAGATAAAAGAATCCAAAAGCCAATATTTCCAAAAGCGTGCAACGTCTGTCTCTTATACACATCTGACGCTGCCGACGACCTAACACAGGTGTAGA
>CAMYBO010000051.1 GCA_947254045.1 uncultured Granulicatella sp.
CTTCTATATTATAAAAAATAGAAATTCCATTTGTTTGACCAACTCTTACCCATGAAACAACTTCTGCAATTTCTTCGAGTGTTCCTGGCCCTCCTGGAAGTGCAATATACACTTCACTTAATTCAATCATCTTGTTTTTACGTTCTGTCATCGTTTCAACAATATGAAGTTTGGTGATATCTTCTTTTGCGATTTCACGATCCACAAAAAATTGTGGCATGACACCAATAACTTGTCCACCTGCATTCATAACAGATGTAGCAACTACTCCCATTAAGCCAGTATTTCCTCCACCGTAAACAAGTGTGTGATTCATATTCGCTATCCATTTTCCTAGTTCTTCTGTTTTTGGATCAAATGTTAGGCAATTACTCTGGCTAGCGGCACAATAAACTGCAATATTCATAAATTCTCCTTATAAAAAAGAGCCGTAAAATCTTACGACTCTATTGTGATTATTTAAATGCTGCAATAATTTCTTCAGCAATATCTTTTGAACAGATAACCCCTGTAGTCTTTTTGTTTGGTACTAAGAAGTCTACTTCTTTTCCATCTACTGTACTATAGTGTAAATCTAATTCTTTTGCAATTACCATACCAGCAGCAATATCCCATGGTGCTAATAATGTTGATACATAAGCGACAGATTTTCCTAATACTACTTGGATATGTTCAATTGAAGAAGCTCCATAAGTACGAGTGACCATTGCTTTACGAATCATTGATGCTTCTTTTTCATTTGCTTCTAATAACATAAATCCGTTTACGTTAATAGAGCTATCGCCAATACTATGAACTTCAGGTTTAGATAAACGACGTCCATTGCAGTATGCACCATAATCTTTAATCCCATACACAAAGCGGTCACGCATTACATCATAAATGTACCCTAATAAACCAACTCCATCTTTATATAAGGCAACCATAATTCCAAAATCTTCTTGACGTTTTACGAAGTTTAATGTGCCATCGATTGGATCGATTAACCATACATATCCATCCATTGAAGTTAATTCGTCACCAAAACCTTCTTCACCCATAATTTTATGTGTTGGGAATTGTTCACGAATTTTTGAAATTAAAAATTGTTCGATTTCTTTATCAACATTCGTTACTAAGTCATTACGACTAGTTTTTGTATCCACTGTAATTGATTCACCAAAGCTATGACGAATTTTATTTCCAGCCTCCATAATCCAATCATTGACTAATAAATGTGTTGTAAATAAATCCATAACTAACATCCTTTCTATTGTTCCATTTTAAATCTTTTTGAAGCATTTTTACTCATTTGAACCACGCGATATAAACTATATCCAGAAACCGATTCAAATTCTTTACCAAATCTCTTTTCCTCGCCAATACTTTTTACAATTGTTTTGAAATCTTTATATCGTTTGATAAATTCTTCAGTTTCAATTCCACGTTCATAAGCATCTTCTACAGCATTCCATAATGCAATAACTGTAGACATTTCTTGGTGAGTCCAATCCAAGTCTAATGGATAACTATAATTTGCCAAATGAGTTCCTCCTCAAAAAAGTATACAGTTCAGTATACACCTTTTTCATGAAAATAAAAAGGTATATCCTTCATTTGCTAGTCTAAGTTAATGCGAATATTCTTCCATTTTCCTGACTTAAATCGGAACAAGATAATAAGCCAACGAATAAATTGATCAATGAATACCGCATACCAAGCTCCTGCTAGACCAAGGTAAAATATATTGACAAATACATAACCTAAACTAACTCGAATTAACACTGACCCTACAAAAATGGCAATCAAAGGCCAAACAGTATCCCCTGCTCCTCTTAGTGCACCTGAAGTAATTAATTGATGACTTTGGAACGGTTGAACAAATGCTACAATTGTTAAGGCAATCATTGTATTTCGAATAATTTCAGTGTCTGTGGAGTAAAATTCTGCTAAAGTTTTCGAACCGAAAAAGATAAATAGTGACATCCCGATGGCAATGACAAAACCTATTCGTTGACACATTCTTGTATACAACCTTGCCAATTGTTCATTTTTCGCTCCAAGAGATTGCCCCATTAAAGTGGAAGCTGTAATCCCAAAAGCTTGAGCAGGTGAATAAGTTAGATTTAAAATATTTAATGAAATTTGATGCGCTGCATAAACATTTGTCCCCAATCCAGAAACAATATTTAAAAATGAAATAATCCCCACTCTTAATGCTAATTGTTCTAAAGCTGTCGGCAATCCGATTCGAATTAAATCTTTCATCATTTCAAAACGAAATTCAAATTTTTCCTTAAAATCTAAATATAAAACACTCTTTTTAGATAACACATACCTTAAGTTTAACGACATCGCAATAACATTACTTAATGCTGTTGAAATCGCTGCCCCAGTTACTCCAAGCACTGGGAAACCAAATAAACCATAAATTAATACAGCATTTCCAAGTACATTTAAACTATTTGCAATTAAATTATTTCGCATGGGAATTTTTGTTTCACCAATCCCACGCAAAGCGGCAGTCATCGTAAATGAAAATGATTGAAAAATAAATCCAAGCATAATCACTCTAAAATATCCTGAACCAACTTCAATAACAGAAGAATCTGCCCCTAAAAAGGATAATACATAGGAAGCTAATACAATCATTAACACTGAAATAGGAAGCACGAATCCTAGCATTGCTAGTAACATGACGTGTTTTAATACTAGACTAATATTTTTATATTTCTTCGCTCCATAATAACGAGCAATGATGGCTGTTCCCCCAACATTTAATGCTTGTACAAAACTCAATCCTAAGAAAACGGGTTGGTTCGTCATTCCAACAGCAGATACTGCTTGAGCTGCATGTTCTGAAATACGACCTACCATCATCATATCGACCATTCCGAATAAAGATCCTAATAACACTTCAATAAAAACAGGCCATACAATATGAAAAATATTCATTCTTAATTCCGTTTTATTCAACTTCTGATCTATAATTTCTTCCATACCATCTCTCCTTTTTTAAAAAGTACTTTCTATTTTATACCTATTAGAAAGGATAAGCAACTCAAAAGGTTATCGCAGTACAAAAAAGACCGAGCAATCTCGGTCTTCCAAACGTAATGTTTATTAAATATGAATTGGCATACCTAATGCTAATTCAGCTGTATCCATAATCACTTCAGCTAATGATGGATGTGAGTGGATTGTTAATGCGATATCTTCTGCATTCATACCAGCTTCAACCGCTAAACCTAATTCAGCGATTAAGTCACTTGCGCCAACTCCAGCAACTTGTGCACCAACGATTACGTTGTCATCTTTTGTTGTAATTAAACGAACAAAACCTTCTGTTGCATTTAATGAAATAGCACGACCATTTCCTGCTAGAGGGAATTTAGAAGCTTTCACTTTTAATCCAGCATCTTTAGCTTGTTGTTGAGTATAACCAACAGAAGCTAATTCTGGATCAGTGAAGGCAACAGCTGGCATTGCACGATAGTCAACAGCAACTGGTTTACCTGAGATTGCTTCAGCAGCAACTTTTCCTTCGTAACTTGCTTTATGAGCTAATGCTGCACCAGGAACGATGTCCCCGATTGCAAAAATGCTTTTAATATTTGTACGTCCTTGATTGTCTACTTTTACTAAACCACGTTCAGTCATTTCAACACCTACAACGTCTAATCCTAATTCATCAGTGTTTGGACGGCGTCCTACAGCAACCATTACGTAATCAGCAACGATTGATTGTTCTTTACCATCTACTTCGAATTTAACTGTTACGCTATCGCCATTATCAACAGCTTCTTTAGCCATTGCAGAAGTAATAACTGTAACACCTTTTTTAGCGAAATCATCTTCAACTAATTTCACCATGTCTTTATCAAACATAGAAAGAATGCTTGGAGCACCTTCTAAAATTGTTACTTCAGAACCTAAGTTAGCATAAGCTCCACCTAATTCTGAACCGATAACTCCACCACCGATAACAACTAATTTTTTAGGAACATCTTTTAATCCTAAACCACCAGTTGAATCGATGACACGTCCACCAAATTTGAATCCTTTGATTTCAATTGGACGGCTACCAGTTGCAACAATTGCATGGTTGAATGAGTATGTTTGAGCAGAATCTTCTGTCACAACACGTAATGTGTGTTCATCTACTAAGAAAGCTTCCCCACGAATAATTTCAACTTTATTTTTCTTTAATAAGTACTCAATACCAGAAGTTAGTTTTTTAACTACTTGGTTATCTTTCCATTCTTGAGTTTTTGCAAAATCTAATACTACTTCTCTTGCAGTTACTCCGAAAACTTCAGAATGTTGAGCTTCTTGATAATGATGTCCTGCAGAAATTAATGCTTTAGATGGAATACATCCAACGTTTAAACACACACCACCAATATATTCTTTTTCAATAATCGCAACTTTTTGTCCTTCTTGAGCTGCACGAATTGCAGCAACATAACCACCAGGGCCGGCACCAATTACGACTGTATCTAGTTCAATAGCGAAATCGCCTACTACCATCTTTTTCACCTCTTAAAAGTTTTCAATAGTGATACGACGTAGACCAAAGGGTTTACGTCGTACTACTAGTTTATAATTAAGCTTCCATTAATAATAATTCTGGATCAGCTAATAAACGTTTTAATTCGTTCATTGCTTTTTGAGCAGTAGCTCCGTCCACGATACGGTGGTCGAAACTTAATGATAATTTCATGTTACGTCCGATTACGATTTCATCGTTTTCGTTAATAACTGGTTCACGAACGATTGTACCTACACCTAAGATAGCTACTTCAGGGTAGTTAATAACTGGTGTGAACCAGCCGCCACCTACTGAACCAATATTTGAAATTGTAATTGTTCCGTGTCCCATATCAGCTGCAGTTAATTTACCTTCGTGAGCTTTAGCTGCTAATGCATTGATTTCATCAGCAATTCCGAACATACTCTTAGTATTTGCATCTTTAATATTTGGAACGAATAATCCTAAATCTGTATCAGTTGCAATACCGATATTGATGTAGTTTTTGTAAACAATTTCTTGTGTAGCGTCATCAATTGAAGCATTTAATACTGGGAATTTCTTCATTGCTACTGCTAATGCTTTAACAACATATGGTAAGAATGTTAATTTAGTACCTTGTGCTGCAGCAACATCTTTGAATTTCTTACGGTGATCCCATAATTTAGAAACTTCTACTTGATCATGTAATGTTACGTGAGGAGCTGTATGTTTACTATTCACCATTGCTTTAGAAATTGCTTTACGCATTGGAGTTAATTTCACACGTTCTTCACGTTCTGCTGAACCTACAAATGGTTTAGCTGGTTCTGCTTTAGCAGCTGGAGTCGCTGGTGCTGGTGCTACTGGTGCTGCTTCTACTGCAGGAGCTGCAACTGGTGCGCCACCGAAGTTATCGATATCTTCACGAGTTACACGTCCGCCTTTACCTGTTGGAACAACAGCTGTGATATCAACACCTTTTTCACGAGCGTATTGACGTACTGAAGGCATTGCTAATACTAATTTACCAGGATTGCTTGCTGCTGGAACTCCTGTTGGTTGTGCTGGAGCTGCTGCTAGGGCTGGACTAGCTGCTGGAGCCGCTGGTGCTGAAGGCGCTGCTACTGGTGCAACTCCTTCTGCTGCGATTTCAACAATAACATCCCCTACACGAGCTACTGTTCCTTCAGATACTAAAACTGCAGTAATTGTTCCACTTACTGGAGATGGAATTTCTTCTACAGATTTGTCATTTTGTACTTCAAATAAAATGTCGTCTTCTGCGATTGTATCGCCTACTTTAACATCAATTTTAACGATTTCACCTTCTGCAATCCCTTCACCGATATCTGGTAATTTGAATTGGAATACACCTGCTGCTGGAGCCGCTGGCGCACTTGCTGCTGGTGCAGCTGCTGGAGCTGCTTCTGCTGGACCTGAACCATCATCGATAACAACGATAATGTCTCCAACACGAGCTACTGTTCCTTCTTGAACTTTAACTTCTAATACTTTACCACTTACTGGAGATGGAATTTCCTCTACAGATTTGTCGTTTTGTACTTCGAATAAAATATCATCTTCTTGGATTGTGTCACCGACTTTAATGTCGATTTTTACGATTTCGCCTTCTGCGATACCTTCACCGATATCAGGCATTTTAAATTGGAAAGCCATACTTGTACATCCCTTCTTAATTTTTACTTAAATATTCTAAAGAGCAAATCACCTTTGAAGGGCTTTTTGCTCTTTAGTGAATGGTTTTACGAATTAAAAATTATAAGTTTCGCGAACTTTTGCTTCAATATCACTTGCGTTTGGTAACCAGTCGTTTTCAGCTTGACCAAATGGGAATACTGTATCTGGAGCTGCAACACGGCCGATTGGTGCTTCTAAGTTTAAGATAGCACGTTCTGAAATTTCAGACATTACCATTGCACCGATACCAGCTTGACGTTGAGCTTCTTGTACGACTACAACACGTCCTGTTTTTTGAACTGAAGCTAAAATTGTATCTAAGTCTAATGGAGAAACTGTACGTAAGTCGATAACTTCTACAGAAATACCTTCTTTTTCTAAGTTTTCTGCTGCTTTAACTGATTCACGAACCATTGCTCCGTAAGTAATAATTGAAACATCTGTACCTTCACGAGTTACAGCTGCTTTTCCTAGAGGAACTGTATAGCTTTCTTCTGGAACTTCTTCACGGAATGAACGGTATAATTTCATATGTTCTAAGTAAACAACTGGATCGTTGTCACGAATTGCTGAAATTAATAATCCTTTTGCATCATATGGGTTTGAAGGAATAACTACTTTCAAACCTGGTGATTGTGCTACTAAACCTTCTAAGTTATCTGAGTGTAATTCTGGTGTATGTACCCCACCACCAAATGGTGAACGGAATACGATAGGCATTTGACGAGTTCCACCCATACGGTAACGAGTACGAGCTGCTTGAGCAACAACACTGTCCATTACCTCAAATACGAAACCAAAGAATTGGATTTCTGGAACTGGACGGTAACCTTCTAATGCTAAACCGATAGCTAAACCACCAATACCTGATTCTGCTAAAGGAGTATTGAATACACGATCTTCACCAAATTCATCTTGAAGTCCTTGAGTTGCACGGAAAACTCCTCCGTTTTTACCAACGTCTTCACCGAAAATTAGGACATTTTCATCACGTTTTAATTCTAAAGCCAATGCATCAGTAATGGCTTGAATCATTGTCATTTGTGCCATAATTATTTATTCTCCTTTGCTTCAAAGTAATCAATTTGTTCTTGGATAACGTTTGTTGGTTCTTCAAACATTGTTTTCAAGAAGAATGAAACTTTTTGTTTTGGTTGTTTGTCAGCTTCTTTGATTGCTTCTTTAATTTCTTCTTTAGTTGCTTCAATAACTTCGTTTTCTTTTTCTTCAGACCATAAGCCTTTAGCTGTTAAGTAGTTACGGAAACGAATTAATGGATCTTTTTTAGCCCATTCATCTTGAATACCTTCTGGTTGGTAACGAGTTGGGTCATCCCCTGATAATGTATGTGGACCATAACGGAAACAGATTGTTTCAATTAATACTGGACCATTTCCTGCAACTGCATATTCACGAGCTTTTTTTGTTACTGCGTAAACTGCTAATGGATCCATTCCATCTACTTGGATACCAGGAATTCCTGCAGCTACAGCTTTTTGTGCTAATGTTGTAGCAGCTGTTTGTAATTCACGAGGAGTTGAGATAGCCCAACCATTGTTTTGGATGAAGAAGATAGCAGGAGATTTGTATGCACCAGCATAGTTAATTCCTTCATAGAAGTCCCCTTGTGAAGATCCACCGTCACCAGTATAAGTAACAGCTACATTTTTCTTACCACGTTTTTGTAAACCTAATGCAACACCTGCTGCTTGAACATATTGTGCACCAATGATGATTTGTGGTGGTAAAGCTTTTAATGATTCTGGATACATGTTACCAGCAACATGTCCACGAGACCATAAGAATGCTTGTGATAAAGGTAAACCATGTTTTACTAATTGTGGTACATCACGGTAACCTGGTAATAATACGTCTTCTTTGTCAATTGCTTTGATAGAAGCTAATTGTGAAGCTTCTTGTCCAGCAGTTGGAGCATAGAATCCTAAACGTCCTTGACGGTTTAATGCAGTTGAACGTTCATGTAAAATACGTGACCATACCATATCAGTCATTAATTCGACTAATTCATCATCTGATAAATCAGGTACTAGATCAGGATTTACAACATTTCCTTCTGCGTCTAACACTTGAACCATTTCAAAGTTCGTGTTATTTGGTGTGAAAAGTGCATCGAGATCGAATTTTTTCTTCGTTGCCATACTTTTTGTT
>CAMYBO010000052.1 GCA_947254045.1 uncultured Granulicatella sp.
CTTTAGCTCCAAGTCTCTCTTTAACGATTGTTTCAATTCCATCAAAAGCTCCACCAACAATGAATAAAATATCCGTTGTATCGATTTGAATTAATTCTTGTTGCGGATGCTTGCGTCCACCTTGAGGAGGAACAGATGCAACAGTTCCTTCTAAAATTTTTAATAACGCTTGTTGTACGCCTTCACCACTTACATCACGAGTAATGGATACATTTTCACTTTTACGAGCAATTTTATCAATTTCATCAATGTAAATAATTCCTTTTTGCGCACGTTCTACATCATAATCAGTTGCTTGAAGAAGTTTTAGTAAAATATTTTCCACATCTTCCCCAACATATCCTGCTTCTGTTAATGTTGTCGCATCCGCAATTGCAAATGGTACATTTAATAGACGAGCTAATGATTGAGCTAAATAAGTTTTTCCTGAACCAGTTGGGCCAATTAAACAAATATTACTTTTTTGTAGTTCCACTCCATCATCTTCTACTAAATGGTTAATTCGTTTATAGTGATTATAGACAGCAACTGCTAATGCTTTTTTAGCATTGTCTTGTCCAATCACATATTCATTTAAAATTTCACAAATTTCTTGTGGCCTCGGAACTGTAATTTTCCCCTCAAAAAATTGCGTTAATAATTCTTCATCAATAATTTCTTTACATAAATCTACACATTCATTACAAATAAAAACATCTGGTCCTGCAATGATTTTTTTTACTTGATCTTGTGACTTTCCACAAAATGAACAACAGACATGATTTTCTTTATCTTTATACAAATACGTAACCTCCATTCAATTTTTGACACTATAATAGTAGATTAGCATATCTGAGTAGTTTGAACAAGAAAAGTCCATCATAGATGAAGTATTTTCAAACACAAAAAAGAACAATCCTGTTTCCAAGATTGTTCCTAAATAGATTACAAATTATGCTTCTACTGCAGAATCAGTAATTAAAGCTAATGCTTTTTTCATTGAGATATCGTTTTTCAACATTTCAACTGAAACAGCTGCACGAACAGCTCCTTCTTCCATACCATATTGAGCAGCTAATTCTTTTACTTCTGCATCAACATCAGCATCAGTTACTTCAATGTTTTCATCTTTAACGATTTGTTCTAATACTAAGTTAGTTTTAGTACGTACATCAGCATCTTTTTCCATCATTTTGTGTAAATCTGCTTCAGTTGTACCTGTGATTTGATAGTACATTTCTGGTGTAATACCGTTACGACGCATATCGTTTAAGTAGTGTTGCATTTGACGGTGTACTTCTTCGTGAACCATTTCATCTGGTAATTCTACGATTTCAGCATTTTCAACTGCTTGACGTAATGCTAAGTCAGCTACAGCTTCGTCAGCTGCTTCAGCTTTAGCTTCTTCTAATTCTTTACGGAATTTTTCTTTTAATTCAACTAATGTTTCTACTGAATCATCAACGTCTTTAGCAAATTCATCTGTTAATTCTGGTAATTCTTTAGTTTTAACTTCGTGAACTGTTACTTTGAATACAGCATCTTGACCTTTTAAATTTTCAGCATGGTATTCTTCTGGGAATGTAACTTTAACTTCAACGTTGTCGCCTTCTTTAGCGCCTACTAATTGATCTTCAAATCCAGGAATGAATGAACCTGAACCTAATTCTAATGAGTAGTTTTCACCTTTTCCGCCTTCAAAAGCTTCTTCACCTAAGAAACCTTCAAAGTCAATTACAACTGTATCTGCTAATTCAGCAGCGCCATCTTTAACCACTAATTCAGCTGATTTAGCTTGTTCTTGTAATAAACGATCTTCTACATCTTGTTCAGAAACTGTACGATCTTGTTTTTCAACTGTTAATCCTTTGTACTCACCTAATTTAACTTCAGGTTTAACAATTACAGTTGCTTTAATCACCCATGGTTGACCTTTTTCTAATGATTCGATATCAATTTTTGGTTGAGTTACTGGGAAAATACCAGTTTCTTCTACTGCATTGTCATATGCATCAGGTAATAAGTAGTTTAATGCATCTTGATATAATGCTTCTTCACCATACATTTTGTTGAAAACTTGGCGACTTACTTTACCTTTACGAAAACCAGGAACGTTTAAGTTCTTTTTCACACGGTTAAAAGCAACTTCTAAACCTTGTTTAATTGATTCTTCTAATATTTCAAATGTTAACACAACTTCATTTGTGTTGATTTTTTCAAATTTTGCTGTCATAGCTTTCCTCCAAAAAATTCTTACTTCATCAAATTTAATTGATGAGCGTTTTACATACTCATTCATTTTACAACACCTTTGTAAAATTGTAAAATATTTCTGATTATTTTTTTGAATTATTCTTAAAATTTTCTTTTAGAAATCAAATTGTAATCTAGTTGTTGCGAATCTTAACAATAATTTTAGCTTTTCAGTTACAATCAATGGTATAATAGATAGAGATTAGGGGTGATATTATGATTCAATACCCAAAGGGACAACAGAGAGTCTCCTCTCCTCAAACTTCTACTGTTTCATATGGTAGTCGTGGAATGTTCTTAGAAACTTTATTGAATCAAACAAACGATTATTATCGATTAAGAAAAATAGCAGTTATTCATAAAAAGCCCACACCCATACAAGTCGTTAAAGTGGATTATCCAAAACGAAGTGCGGCAGTCATTAAAGAAGCGTATTATCGTCACGCTTCTACTACTGATTATAACGGTGTTTATCGAGGGCGCTACATTGATTTCGAAGCTAAAGAAACGAAAAATAAAACTTCGTTTCCATTTATAAACATACATGAACATCAATTACAACATATGGAAGATTGTATCTATCAAGGTGGAGTTGTTTTTGTTATCTTTTATTTTTCTAGTTTAAATGAGTATTATTTACTTGAAAGTCAGTATTTAATTTCATATATAAGAGAAAACAAAGATGGGAAAAAGTCTATTCCACTAACTTATATACGTGAAAATGGAATGCAAATTTTTCTAACCGTTCAGTCTATATTGGACTACATTCCCATTGTTGATCAATTGATTGATAAAATTTAGGAGGTTTTCTATGCCAGAAACACGCCAAACTAGACGTACACAACACAGTAAAACAAAAAAAACAAGTAAAGGAAAAGCAAAATCTATTTGGAAAAAAATATTACTAGCTTTATTTTCACTCATTGTAATAGCCATTGTTTGTTTTACTGGATTAGTGTTCTATTATGCTTCCACTACACCAGAAATTACAGCTGCAGACTTACAAGGTGCTACAGAAACACAAATTCTTGATATGAATCAAGAACTCATTACTAAATTAGGTGGAGAAAATCGAGATTTGATTGAACCAGAGGAAGTTCCTCAAGGATTAAAAGATGCGATTACTTCAATTGAAGATAAGCGTTACTATTCTCACTTAGGAATCGATCCAATTCGTATTGTTGGTTCTTTTGTTCGTAACCTGCGTGCGGGTCATATTACTCAAGGTGGTAGTACAATTACTCAACAATTAATTAAACTATCTGTCTTCTCTACTAAAAAAGAAGACCAAACTTATAAACGTAAAATTCAAGAAATTTTATTAGCTTTACAAATTGAACGTGAATTTTCAAAAGAACAAATTCTTACCTATTATTTAAATAAAGTATATATGGCAAATAATACTTATGGATTTGGAACAGCCGCTAATTATTATTTTGGGAAAGAACTAAAAGAATTAACGATTCCTCAATTAGCCCTACTCGCTGGGATGCCTCAAGCACCAAGTTCCTATGACCCTTACGCTCATCCAGAACAAGCAAAAGAACGTCGTGACCTCGTATTGCAATCGATGAAAGACAATGGCAAATTAACAAATGCTCAATTGCAAGAAGCAAAAGCAACTCCTGTAGAAGAAGGATTAGTCGCAGAACATGAACAAGTTTCTAATGATGATAATCGTTTAATTTTCGATTCATTTTTAACGATGGTTGCTGATGAAGTAAAAGAAAAAACTGGTTTAGATGTTTATTCTGATGGATTAACCATTGAAACAACTGTTAATTCTCAGGCACAAAATCATTTATATGAAATTCTCAATACAAATCGCTACGTTCAATACGTAGATGATAACGTACAAAATGCAGTTGTTATGTTAGACTCTACTACAGGCGCTGTAAGAGCCATTAATGGTGGACGCAAACAAACCAATTTATTAGCTTATAACCGTGCTGTTCAAAATGATAGAAGTACAGGTTCAACGATTAAACCAATTATGGATTACGGCCCAGCAATTGAATATTTAAATTATTCTACTGGTCAAACTATGGTTGATAAACCAACAAAATATTCTAACGGTTTTGCATTAAATAACTGGGATAATCAATATATGGGAACAATGACAATGCGTAAAGCATTAGTATTATCACGTAATACTCCTGCCTACCAAACTTTTAAAGCAGTTGGTAACGATAATATTCAAGCTTTCCTTAAAAAGTTAGATTTATCTGTTACAAATGATGGAAAAGAATCTCTAGTAGAAAGTAATGCGATTGGAGCAAACTTATCCCCATTAAAAATGGCAGCTGCTTACTCTGCATTTGCGAACTATGGTACTTATTCTAAACCATATACAGTTACCAAAATTACAACCCGAGACGGACAAGTATTACAATTTAAGCCTGAACAACATCAAGCCATGAAAGACTCTACTGCTTATATGATTACAAATATGCTAAAAGATACTTTCACTTATGGTTTTGCGAATGATTTAAAAATGAGCAATCTTCCACATGCTGCTAAAACTGGTTCAACGAACTATACACCAGAACAAAGAAAACAAATTGGAGCTGCAGAAAATGAATTTGTCATTCCAGATTCATGGTTTATTGGATATTCTCCCACATACACTATTTCTGTATGGACTGGTTATGATAATCCTTATACAAAAGGTCATGGATTATCTCAAACTGAAGCTAATTATTCTAAATTGATTTATGGTCACTTAATGAATTTTGCCATGAAACAAACTCCAGTCAAAGATTGGGAACAACCTTCTAGTGTTGTCTCTTCCAAAATCGTTGTTGGATCTAACCCACTAGCATTAGCTGGACCAAATACTCCATCTGATAGAGTAAGCACAGAATTATTTGTCAAAGGAGCATTACCAACTGAACAATATGTTGAAGAAAAAATTGCTCCACCATCAGGATTAAATGTAAGTTATGATGCTGCTAAAAAAGAGATTACAGTAAATTGGAATGCAGTTAAATCTGATGATGATAAACCAAGTTATACCATTAGTGTTGGTGGTCAAACACAAACAGTTGACAAGACAAGTGCTACCTTCAAAAATATTACAGGTGAAACTGTACAAATTAGTTTATCTGTATCTATTAAAGGTAAAACATCAGACCCAGTAACTCATGAGTTAAAATTAGGTACTAAAGCCGAGGAAAAACAAGAAACAAGTACTACAACAAATCAACAAAATCCTCAGCCACAACAAAATGGTCAAACGACTCAAGCTCCTATAAGAAATGAAGTCACAACACAAGCAGCTAAACAAAATAACTAAAAACCATAAACCCTTCTTTAATCGAGAAGGGTTTTCTTTAGCTCTTATGTATAAAAAAACACGCTAGAAAATCTAGCGTGTTTTTAATTATTTAGCATATTCTACAGCTCTTGTTTCACGAATAACTGTAACCTTAATATGTCCTGGATATTGTAGTTCTTCTTCAATTTGTTTACGAATTTCACGTGCTAATAAAATTGAACTTGCATCATCAATTTTCTCTGGATGAACCATAACACGTATTTCACGACCCGCTTGAATGGCAAAGCTACGTTCTACTCCTTCGTGTTCATTAGCAATAGCTTCTAATCGTTCTAAACGACGAATATAGTTTTCCAAGGATTCACTACGTGCTCCTGGTCTTGCAGCTGATAGAGCATCTGCTGCTGCTACTAATATCGCAATTGTCGATGTTGCTTCCACATCTCCATGGTGAGATGCAATGGCATTAACCACAATTTTGTTTTCTTTATATTTTTGAGCAATTTCAGCTCCAATTTCTACGTGAGAACCTTCAATTTCATGGTCTAATGCTTTTCCTAAATCATGTAATAAACCAGCTCTTTTGGCTAGATTTACATCTTCACCAAGCTCACCAGCCATAATTCCAGCCAGTTTAGCAACTTCAATACTATGATTTAAAACATTTTGTCCATAACTTGTACGGAAATATAAACGACCTAAAATTTTAATTAAGTCTGGGTGTAATGAATGAATGCCAACTTCAAATGTTGCTTGTTCACCAATGGAACGAATTCTTTCATCCATTTCCTTACGAGATTTTTCGACCATTTCTTCAATTCTTGCAGGATGAATACGTCCATCTGCAATTAATTTTTCTAAAGTCATTTTAGCAATTTCTCTACGAATTGGATCAAATCCACTTAACACTACCGCTTCAGGTGTTTCATCAATAATTAAATCAATACCTGTTAATGATTCTAATGTACGAATATTTCTTCCTTCACGTCCGATAATTCGACCTTTCATCTCATCATTTGGTAATGTCATCACTGTCACAGTATTTTCTGCAACTAAGTCAGCTGCTGAGCGTTGAATGGCTTGTAAAATAATACTTTTAGCAGCTCTATCTGATTCGTCTTTTGCACGTTGTTCAGACTCTTTTACCATTACTGCACGTTCGTGACTTAATTCCTCACGTGTTTCTTGCATAATAATTTGTCGAGCTTCTTCTCTACTAATGGTTGAAATTCGTTCCAATTCAGCTTTTTGTTCAGATAACACAGCGTCAATTTGTTCTTCTTTTTCAGTCATGACTTGTGCTCTCTCTTGAAGTTTATTTTCTTTATCTTCAATAGATTGTTCACGTTTTTCAAGAACTTCATCTTTACGATCAAGATTTTGTTCTCTTTGAATCATCCTTTTTTCTTGAAGTAAAACTTCATTTCTTCTTTCTTTTAACTCATTTTCAACTTCAGTACGATATTTATGATTTTCTTCTTTAGCTTCTAATAATACTTCCTTTTTTAATCGGTCAGCATCTTTTTTTGCATCTTCTAAAATCATTTCAGCCGATTCACGAGCAGCTACAACTTTTTTCTCATAATTGGATTTGAAAACAAAATATCCAGCAACAATTCCGATTACTAAAGTTAAGATCGCGAGGCCTCCTGTTAATAGTCCTGAGTGCATTGAGTCACCTCCGTCTCATTTTTAATTTTTCAAAATTAATTGCATAAACAATCGTTGGATAGAATAATCCAACTCAATAATCATTGTATTATTCTATCCAACTAAAGTCAACTATAAGTCTTTATTTATTCAATGAAGCGATAAACTTTTTAGAAGATTCATTTAGTTCTTCTGCCATTTGGTGAACTTCTTCTAGGGATTTTACAACTGCACCTGAAGCTAGAGGGTGTCCTCCTCCTCCATGGTTTGCTGCGATTTCATTTACGATAGGTCCTTTAGAACGTAAATTACAACGATAAGTACCATCTGGTTGCTCTACGAATAAGCACCAGCAATGTACGCCTTCAACTGTACTAGGTAATGAAATAACCCCATGTGTTTGATGTTCTTCTACTCCAAACTCTTTTAATTGTTCTTGGCTTAAAATCGTAATTGCTACTCCATTTTCAGAAATTTCCATATTTTGGTAAATATAACCCGCTAAACGACTTACTGAAACAGGATTAGTAATCATATGATAAGCAATTTCTGAAATTTTTACTGGAAATTCTAATAATTTTGAAACCATCTCGAAAGTCACTGTTGTTGTTGCAGGGTATAAGAAACGTCCAGTATCTCCAACAATTCCTGCATATAATGCATTTGCAACTTCTTCGTTTACTTTCCAAGGAGAGTTTTCACTAAATACAAATTGACATAAAATTTCACTTGTACTACTTGCTGTTGTATCCACATAAGAAATCTTTCCATAAATATCTCTATCAGGATGGTGGTCGATTTTAATTACCTCTGATGGATTTACTTCGTATGGTGAATCAATACGAGGAGTATTTGCTGTATCGTTTACAATAATCAATGAAGCATCAAATACTTCTTGAGAAATTGTATCCATTGTACCGATATATGCTAAATCATCATTCATTTCTCCTAAAGCATATACTGTTTTATTTGGGTATGTTGCTTCGATAATTTTTTTCAATCCAATTTGAGAACCAATAGCATCAGGATCTGGCAACTCATGACGTAAAATAACGATTGAGTCCGCTTTTTGGATTTCTTTATCAAT
>CAMYBO010000053.1 GCA_947254045.1 uncultured Granulicatella sp.
CCTCTTAAATAGTTTGGACGCTTTTAATATAAGGGATGAAGCCCTTTTTGTATACACTAAAATAGGAACCCTATAAATTATAGAACCCTTATATTACAGGGGAATTTCGAGATCAAGGCTCGAAATTTAGCCATGAGACAGCGTTAGCTGGCTGCTGGCGACCTTGCAACTAAAGGAAGTCTGTTCTAGTTTTTATTTACGTCTATTCTTGGTGAATCAACTTATAAACGTCTTGTTTTTTTAGTTGGTTCTGTTTTGCTACCCATTTGATGGCATCTTTTTGAGAAAGTTGTTGGTGTTCCATTGCCCATTGTACTTGTTCTTCTAAACTTAAATGTTCACAAGAAGCAGTCTCTTCTGTAGCAACACTCGTTGTTACCTCTTCAGGACGAGTTGTTCCAATTAAAATACAACATTCACCTTTTAATTCCTCTTCCTTACAAAGTGTTTTCAATTCTACAGCAGTCCCACGAATAAATTCTTCATGCTTTTTCGTCAATTCTCGACATAAAACGACTTCTTTTTCTTCACCATAAATTTGAGCAATCAGACTAAAACAATCTTCTAAACGATAAGGAGACTCATATAAAATCACCGTTTCGCTATGACTCGATAAAGCTGTTAACTCAGCCACTCGATCCTTTTTCTTTCTAGGAAGAAATCCATAAAAATAAAAGGGTTGCGGAACTAATCCAGAAGCAATGAGTGCAGTAATCGCAGCGTTAGCACCTGGTAGTGGAATAACAGTAATTCCTTCTTGAATACAAGCTTGAACGAGTTCAGATCCTGGATCACTAATCGAAGGAGTTCCGGCATCACTGACTTGGGCAATATTTTTCCCTTCTTTTAGCCATTCAATAACAGAAGGAATTCGTTCTTGTGTGTTATGTTCATGGAAACTTTTTTGTGGAGTTTGGATTTCAAAATGATTTAATAATTTCTGAGTATGTCTTGTGTCTTCTGCAAGAATAAAATCGACTTCTTGTAATGTTTTAATAGAACGAAAAGTCATATCGTCTAAATTTCCAATGGGAGTAGGAATTAAGTACAACTTTCCATAAGGGGATTCTTCAAAACTTTTTTGTCTCATGACAGTTCCTCCTGTTGTAATAATTGAATGATAGGTTTGGCTGTTTTTCGTATTTTCACACCTTGCCCTGTTAGATAGTTTATTTTTTGGATACGTGTTTGTTGTTTAAAAGCATATTCTGCTTTCAGCGCTTCGGATTTTGTAGCATATTCTTTAGCATATAATAGGGTAATAGGACGTCTTGTCTTTGTATATTTAGCTCCTGTTCCGTTATTATGAGTAGCAATTCTTTTTTCTACATTTGTCGTATATCCTGTATATAAAGTGTTATCCTTACATAAGGCAACATATATAAAATGTGTTTCCATCTCATTAACCCCATAATACTTCTTTTAATTTATCCGTATATTCATTATTTTCATCGAAAACAGTAATCGGTGGTAAAATACGAACGCCACCTGGTTGCCCATCTTTTATGAATTCAATTAGGACAATATTACTTTCTTTTCCTTCTTTTGGATGAATGAACTGAATTCGTTTCGGCTCTAGTCGATATTGTCTTGCCGTTGTTAAAATATCTGTCAGGCGATCTGGACGATGAACAATAAAGGCTTTTCCTTTCATTTTTAGCAATCCGGATATATTTTGTAGTAATTCTTCTAATGGTAAATGAATTTCATGACGAGCAATGGTGAAAGCTTCTTTTTGATTGAAGAGTGCTTGTTCTTGTAATTTAAAATAAGGAGGATTACACGTGATGTAATCGATGGAGTCTTTCTTTAGAATCGTTGTAATTTCTCGAACATCTGCTTGGATTATTTCTACTTTTTCTTCTAATTGATTGAGTTGAATGGTTCGATTTGCCATGTCACATAATGCGTCTTGTAATTCAACACCGAGAATTTTATTTTTCGTTTTAGCGCTGAGTAAAAAGCTGACAACTCCATTTCCTGTACATAAGTCTACAATCGTAGCTTTTCTTTGATGGGGGATAGTAGCGAAATCACTTAATAATACCGCATCGATTGAAAAGGAAAACACTTCTGAACTTTGGATAATATCAATATTTTCTCGTTCTAATCTATCTAATCTTTCATGTGGTTTTAATTCAATCGTCATAAAGGCTCCTTACATTCATCCAATATAGTAGGTTTATTTTAGCATAGAAGAGAAAACTCTGCACAAAAATATATTTTTAAGAATCAAACTTAAGACCTATGACATCTGAAAAGGGAAAAGGCATAATAATCTTGTAAATGAAATTAGTAAACAAATGGAGGAATTCGATATGAATGAAAAAGAACGTATTTTAGATTTAGTAAAAAAAGGAGTCATTAGCTCTCAAGAAGCCATTTCCTTATTAGAAGAATTAGGAAAAAATCAAGGAGAAGCTTCAAAAGTGAGTGAGCAAGAGAAAAAAGATGCATCAGCTTATCAAAAAGAAGATGAAAAACGATTCGATACAGTGTTAGATAGCATCGCTTCTGTTGCCACAAATTTTTCAAGTGAATTAGATAAAGAATTTGAAACATTAAACCAAGTGAATCAACAAGTAAAACAAAAAGAAGAACGAATTGAAGAGTTACATACTGCAAAAGCTCTTGATCAATTAACGGTAGAACAAGAAATGGAATTACAAAGACTCGCTGAAGAGTTAGAAGTTTTACATTCTCAACAAAGGAGTTTAGAAGAAGAGAAAAAAGCAGCACAAGAGGATATGAAACGATTGAAAAAAGAAGAGTTGGACGAAAAGCTTAAAAAAGCTAAACAAAAAATTGAAGAAACAGATTGGCAACAAACAACAAGCGATTCTTTATCACAATTAGGAGGAATCATTGGACGCTTTGCAGGACAATTTGCGAAAGCAGCTGCTGAAACAGCTCGTAATGTAAGTGTTACGATTAAAGATCATCCAAGTTTTTCAACGATGTCTCCATTTTTCTACCAAACAAGTCATTCTTATGCTTTTGAAGAAGAGTTTGGAGAAATTGGCATTATTGAAATTAAAGTGGCAAATGGGGATATCAAAATGAAAACAGCGCCTCAATCAACTGTAACGATTGAAGGAGAATTTCGATTAAATGAAGAATTTGAAACGGAAGAAGAAATTGAACAATATATTAATGAGCGATTGAATGTTAGTCTAGAGAACGATACATTTAAATTCTTCGTCCCAAGTAAAAAAGTTTACGCAGATGTGACTTTTGTTTTTCCAGAAAAAGATTATGATTATGTCAGTGTTAAGGGATTGAATAGTGGGATTCGAATGAAAGACTTCACAGGGAAAGATTTTTATGCAGAATCACAAAATGGAGAAGTTTCTGTTAAAAATGTGAGCGGAACAATGTTAGAATTGACAAGTAAAAACGGAACGATTAAACAATTAGAGGGACAATTCAAAGACTCCATTTTAGATGGAACAAATGGCAATATTATTTTTGATGCAGAAGCAGAAAGTGTAACACTAAAAACAGTGAATGGTTCTATTAAAGTGAAAAAAGTATCTCCAAATGCCAAACAAATTCTAGCTAAAACAGTTAATGGAAGTGTACATTTAGACGTGCAAGAATCAGTAGAATTAGAAGCAACTTTAAGTACATCACTAGGAAAATTACATTATGATGATGCACAATATGAAGTGATTAAACATGAAAAAACAGTGACAAGTCATTCCGTTGTTCTAAGAAGACAAAAAGAAACAGTTCCTGTTAGAATTACAGGGAAAACAACAACTGGAAGTGTGACATTAAATTCGGTACAATAAAGTTAAATTAGTAAAAAGGAGAACATTATGAAAAGAAAAAGATTAATGCGTTCAAAAGATAATCGTATATTAGCAGGGGTTATTGGTGGAATAGCAGAATATTTAGATGTTGACGCAAGTATTTTAAGAGTCATTTTTGTATTTTTAACATGGTCAGGAATGCCAATCTTATTATATATTTTATTAGCGATTATTATACCGTCTGAAAAAAGACCGGTTAATAGAAACTATTATGATCCAAATTATCGACCAAGAAAAGAAGCTCGAAAAGTCGAAGAAGACGATTCTGATTGGAGTGACTTTTAGGTAAATGTTTTTAAGAAAAATCGCTATTAACACAGTAGGATTTATGGTCATTGCAGCATTGCTTCCTCAATTCGTTGTAACCAATTGGGGGTCAGCTTTGCTTGCGGCGATTGTTTTATCGATTTTAAATGTTGTCGTGAGACCAATTTTGATGATTGCCTTTATTCCATTAATTGCGGCAAGTTTTGGTGTGTTTATGTTAATTATTAATGCGCTAATGCTGTGGTTAATGATGGGAATTGTCCCAGGAATTCACGTTACATCATTTTGGATACTAATAGTTGTAAGTGTGTTATTAAATATTTTTAGAAAATTTGTTGAAAATTTCTTTAAGGAAGAAGAGTATTAAAAAATACCGATTTAAGAATTTAATTCTTAGGTCGGCATTTTTCTTTTGCTAAAATCATTCGTTATTCGATGGAATTTCAAAGAAAATGTATAAAGATTTGATATAGAATTTACCCGAGAAGTGTAAAAATGTGGTATGATAGAATAGAATGTATGATAGAATAAGTAGAAAATGAGGGATGTTATGAAATCAATCGTAACCATAGAAAAACTTGCTGAAAAACTTCATTTAAAACCATTACATGGTTTGGAATATTTAGATCGTGAAATTACCACTAGTGAAATTTCAAGACCCGGGTTAGAGTTAGCAGGATATTTTAATTTTTATCCAGCAGAAAGAATTCAATTATTAGGAAGAACAGAATTATCATTTGCAGAGCAATTATCTTCGCAAACTAGATTAAAAACAATGCGTCGATTATGTACGCCAGAAACACCTTGCTTTGTTATTGCTAGAAAATTATTACCACCAGAAGAATTAGTTCAAGCAGCCAAGGAAGCAAAAATTCCTATTTTACAAGCAAGCTCGAGAACAACTCATGTATCGAGTAGTGTTACAAACTATTTAGAAAGTCGATTAGCTCCTCGTACGTCAATGCACGGCGTATTAGTCGATGTGTATGGAATTGGAATGCTCATTACTGGTGAAAGTGGTGTTGGTAAATCTGAGACAGCTTTAGAATTAGTTCAAAAAGGTCACCGTCTAGTAGCCGATGACCGAGTAGAATTATACAAACACGATGAGTTAACGCTTGTAGGGGAAGCACCTGAAATTTTAAATAATTTAATTGAAATTCGTGGAATCGGAATTGTTGATGTAATGACATTGTTTGGAGCAGGAGCTATTTTAGACACAAAACAAGTAGATTTATTAGTTCATTTAGAAAACTGGACACCAGATAAACAATATGATCGTTTAGGAAGAGCTGTTGAAACGACTGAAGTGATGGGAGTAAGCATTCCAAAAATGAGAATCCCTGTAAAAACTGGTCGAAATGTTTCTATTATTTTAGAAGTTGCTGCGATGAATTTCCGTGCGAAAAAAATGGGATTTGATGCTACTAAAACATTTACAGAACGTTTAGAGCAGTTAATTGCTGAAAACAGCGAACATTAGGAGGATGACGAATGAATGAATTTTTACTTCAAACGATTAATCCTATAGCCATTGAAATTGGTGGTTTGCAAGTTCGTTGGTATGGCATCATTATTGCTTCTGCCATTTATATTGCAGCTACTCTAGCAGATAGAGAAGCTACGAAAAAAGGATTTCGTAAAGATTTTGTAGTTGATTTAGTATTTTGGGCCATTCCATTAGCCTTTTTAGGAGCAAGATTTTATTATGTTTTATTTGAATGGAAACATTATATTGCTAACCCAATTGATATTATAAAAATTTGGGAAGGCGGAATTGCCATTTATGGTGGGTTAATTGGTGGAGTTTTAACGACGTATTGGTTTTGTAAAAAAGAAGAAGTTTCCTTTACGTTATTATTAGATATTTTAGCGCCTGTTGTCTTGTTAGCACAGTCTATTGGACGTTGGGGAAATTTCACGAATCAGGAAGCTCATGGTGTGGAAGTTACGAGACAATTTTTAGAAAATCTTCATTTACCAAGTTTTATAATCGAGCAAATGAATATTAATGGTATTTATTATCATCCAACTTTTTTATATGAATCATTATGGTCTGCTTTAGGAGTTATATTATTAGTTATTTTAAGAAAAAAAGCTCCTATTAAAGTTGGTGAAATTGCAGCGACTTATCTCATTTGGTATGGATGTGGTCGTTTTGTCATCGAAGGAATGCGTACAGATAGTTTATGGCTATTTGGAGTGATTCGTATTTCTCAAGCATTATCTTTAGTCTTAGTGATTGGAGCAATTGTTTGGGTATGGATGCAAAGAAAAAATCATCCACAGAGACCTACTTATGTATCCGTTGATGATCCAAAATCATCGGATTTATGGATTTAAAGGAGTCAGTTTATGAAACAAAAGATTGCAATTTTAGGAGCGGGTTCTTGGGGAACAGCACTGGCTATGGTTTTACAAGACAATGGTTATGAAGTGTGCTTATGGGGAAATAACGCTTCTCAAATTAAAGAAATTAATTCAAATCATACAAATCATCAATATTTACCAGAAGTGATTTTAAACGAGGAAATTTATGCAACAACAGATTTAGCAAAAGCACTATCAGAGGCAAATGCTGTTCTATTTGTTCTTCCTACAAAAGTCATTCGATTAGTAGCGAAACAAGTGGCTCCTTTATTAGAAGGAAATCCTCTCATTATTCATGCAAGTAAAGGATTAGAACAAGAAAGTTATTTGAGAATTTCTGAAATTTTAAAACAAGAATTACCAAAAGAGAAGTATGAAGAGATTGTCGTACTTTCTGGTCCAAGTCATGCAGAAGAAGTTGCTAAAAAAGATTTAACTACCATTACTGCTGCATGTACTGAGTTATCTTCTGCACAAGTTGTTCAACAATTATTTAGTAATTCTTATTTTCGAGTGTACACGAATACGGATGTTATTGGCGTTGAATTAGGAGCTGCATTGAAAAATGTTATCGCAGTAGGTGCCGGTGCCTTACATGGTTTAGGCTATGGCGATAATGCTAAGGCTGCTTTAATGACTCGTGGATTAGCAGAAATCAGTCGTTTAGGAATTGCTTTTGGAGCAGATCCACTAACGTTTATTGGGTTAAGTGGAGTGGGCGATTTAATTGTAACTTGTACAAGTATTCATTCTAGAAACTGGCGTGCAGGAGATCAACTAGGTCAAGGAAAATCATTAGAAGATGTCCTAGAAAATATGGGAATGGTTGTTGAAGGTGTTCAAACGTGTAAAGCAGCTTACGAATTAGCCCAGGAAAAAGGAATTGAAATGCCAATTACGAACGCTGTTTACAATATTTTATATAATGGGAAAAATATTAAAACAGAAGTTTTACAATTGATGGAAAGAGAAAGAAAATCAGAAGTATCATTAAAATCACATCAAGAACAAATGGAGGGGTTACAATGAAAAAAATAAAAAAAGCAGTTATTCCAGCGGCTGGTTTAGGAACACGATTATTGCCTGCAACAAAAGCGATGGCAAAAGAAATGTTACCAATCGTAGATAAACCAACAATTCAATATATTGTAGAAGAAGCATTGGCTTCAGGCATTGAAGAAATTTTAATTGTTACTGGTAAAAGTAAACGTCCAATTGAAGACCACTTTGACTCAAATATTGAATTAGAATCTAATTTGGAATCAAAAGGAAAAACTGAATTATTGGAATTAGTTCAAGAAACAACAGGAATTAAATTATACTTTGTTCGTCAATCTTATCCTAAAGGACTTGGAGATGCTGTATTACAAGCAAAAGCCTTTATTGGTGGAGAACCATTTGTGGTAATGCTTGGGGATGATATTGTTAAATCAGAAGTACCATTAACGAGACAATTAATTGAAGGTTATGAAAAAACTCATGCTTCAAATATTGCAGTAATGGAAATTCCGATGGAAGATACAAACAAATATGGAATTATCGAACCAGAAAGCAAAGTAGCAGATAATATGTATAATGTTCGTCATTTTGTAGAAAAACCAAAACCAGAAGATGCACCAAGTAGCTGTCTCTTATACACATCTCCGAGCCCACGAGACTATTGCGCTCAGCTCGTA
>CAMYBO010000054.1 GCA_947254045.1 uncultured Granulicatella sp.
TCTTAATTCTTTTCCTTCAATCTCAATTTTGCCTTCGTATGGAATAAAGCCTGATAAAATCTTTGCAAGAGTTGTCTTGCCAGCTCCTGAATGACCCATTATTCCGGTTACTTTGTATTTTGGAATATCGACCGTAATGCTTTGAAGAATCGCATCATTACTTTGATAATGATTGGATACATTTTTCAATTGGAAAAATACTTCTTTTTCGACAGCAGTGTCTCGAACAAATGGAATTCTTTCTTGTAGTGCTTCCTCTTTTTCTACAAAATGTCCCTCTTCTAAAGTCAACACTTTCGTACAAAATTGATAGGCTAATTCTTGTCGATGTGTCACCATAATGGTTGCTACTTTATGATGCTTAGCAACAGTAACGATTAGTTTCATCATTTCCATTTGCAAAGGAGCGTCTAATGCACTAAAGGGTTCATCAGCAATAATTAATTTCGGCTGATTGATAAAAGCCATTGCAATCATAACTCTTTGCAACATTCCTCCAGATAATTCGTGAGGATATAAGTGCAACACCTTTTCTTCTAATTGAAGCATTTTCAAAGTTTCGATTATTTTTTGTGGTTCTGATTGTACCATTAATTCTTCCAACTGTTGACCAATTGTAAATAACGGGTCCAAACTATGTTGTCCATTTTGAAAAATAATGCCAATATCTTGCCTCAAATATTCTCTTCTCTTTTTACTTTCTAAATTCAACCAGTTTTCTTCTAAAAGCTTCATTTCAGTCGCATTCATGATTACTTTTTGATGAATATTTCCAAGAATACATTCTAAAAAAGTCGATTTTCCAATTCCAGACTCACCAATAATCCCAATAACTTCGCCTTCTGCAATTGAAAAGTCTAAATTTTTAAGGACTAGTTCTTTTCCATATGAAGCATTTAATTGTTTAACGTCAAAAACTGTTTTTCCCATTAGTCTTTTACCAATTTATTCGTAATATGATAAAAATCAGATGGAGAAAGTTCAAAATGATGAATATAATTGTTCATTGCTCCATGCAAGTTAACAAATCCAATGTAATCGACAATTGCTTCATCTCGTGCATAATCTTGAATTTCTGCTACTTCACTGCGTGTTTTTTCAGAATCTACTTCATAAGCTAAGGATTTAATTTTTTCATCTAACCATGAGTCTGAATTTTTAACATAATTTAAAGCTCCATTACTCGATAATGTTGCATCTAAGAAGTAGTGAGGATCTCCCGTTGGCAATGTTAATGCTGAAGCTAATGCAATGTCATAATCTAATTGATTTAATCCATCGACTTTTTCTTGAATATCAATTTTCAAATCAATTCCTAATTGTTTAAACTGTTGTTGCAGTGCTGTAGCAATTTTTTCATTCGCTAATCTCTTATAAGTTTTTAGAACAATTTGTAAAGGTTCATTTTGATCATTGACTAAAATTCCATCTGCATTTTTAGTTTTATAGCCTGCTTCTTCTAATAATTTTGTTGTCATTTCTGGTTGGTATTGTTTATTAGCAAATGTACCACTTGAATAAATACTTGAATCTAAAAAGGCACCGTCTGCAGGTGTTACATGACCTTTTAAGAAGTCTTGTGTCAATTCTTGTTTATTAATTGCATGTAAAATTGCTTGACGTACTTTTTTGTCTTGTAATCTGGCTTTATTCAATTCTAAATGATACGTTCTTGAACTTGGTTGATTATAGACTTGAACTGAAGAATCTTTCATTAATGAATCGGCTACGTCATAATTTAAATCTAATCCACCATCTACTTCTTTAGATTTTATCGCTAATTCTAATGTTTTTTGATCTGGAATTAATTGGTAATGAACTTCCTTGATTGAAGCATTTCCAGCCCAATAATGAGTGGAAGCTGTTAATGAAATCGAATCATTTGGTTTAAATTCTGTCACTTCATAAGGGCCTGTTCCTATAATTTTATCGGTACTTGTTACATCGACAATGGCTGTTTTAGCATCTACTAATTCATGAATAAATTGAGGACTTGGTTTTTCAGTATGAACTGTAAACGTTAATACATCATTAGCGGTGTAAGTAGCTGTTTTAAAAAGTTTACCAGACTTATGATTTTCTCCAACTCTTTGAAGACTTGCAATGACAGCGTCACTAGTAACAGCATTTCCATTTGAAAATGTAAGGTTTTCTTTTAAATGAATTTCCCATGTTTGATCATCAATTTTCTTATAGGCGGATGCTAACCATGGTTCTACATCAAATTCGTTTGTTAAACGGAATAAGGTTTCCCCAATTCCGAAACGAATGGTATACCAACCTTCCCAATCTTTTGCTGGGTCAATGCCTGCTGTAAATTGAGAATACCCAATTTTAAATGTTGAATTTTGAGTACTTTCTTGTTGTTGAGATACAGGCTGTACGGGTGCACATCCAACTAATACTGCTGCTGCAATGGTTAATAACATATTTTTTAATTTCATTATTTTCTTCCTTTCTGTTGAATCCAATAGTGGATTCCATTAAATATAATAATCGTTAAAGTTATCGCAAGTCCAGGTGCAATCATTAACCATGGTGCTTGTTCAAACGATAATCTTCCCTCATTTAACATCGCTCCCCATTCTGGTTGAGGAACTTTTACTCCTATTCCTAAAAAAGATAAAGTGGCTAAACTTAAAATCGTCCCAGAAATATTGACAATCATATACGTCACTAATGTTAACTGAATATTTTTTAAAATCGTAACCATCCTATACCAAAATGGAGCTCCTTGCATATACATCACTGTGACATATTCTCGAACTTTAAGTTTACGAATTTCTCCTCTTGCTAATTTTGCATAATAAGGAAAATAACTAATGACTAACGCAATAACGCCATTTCTTAACCCTCCACCTAATACACCAGCTATCGTTATGGCTATGAGTAGACTGGGAATGGCTAATAAAATATCTACGATGTTCGTAATGATTCTATCAACCCATCCACCAAATATCCCTGCTAATCCTCCTATAAGAATTCCTGCTAGATAAGATAAAGCAACGATTAAAGCAGAAGCTCCAATCGAATATCTAGCTCCTACTATCACTCGATGAAACACATCTCTACCAAAATCATCCGTTCCAAACCAATGACGAGCATTTGGTGGACTTAAGATTTCACTTACATTCATTGTTTCATAGTTAAGGAACACTGTACTCCACAATAGTAATATACATCCTATTAAGATAAGTGGCATAACCCATTTTCTCTTATTGTTCATGACAACTCACCGCCTTTAATACGGATATCTATTCGATTTTGTAATTCATCCGAAATTTGAGTGAGTACTATATATAAAAAGCTAATACATACAACTATCATCTGTACGACTGGATAATCTCTTGAACTAATGCTATCCATTAATAACTTCCCAATTCCTGGCCAGTAAAAAATAGTTTCTACAACAACGACACCTGCCATCAAAGAACCAAATGATAGTAAAATAATCGTCACCATTGTAGGAAATATATTTTTCAATAAATGTCGTTGAAAAATTTTTGACTCTTCCATTCCACGATAATAAAGCCCTTTAACATATTCCTGTTGTACTTCTTGTTCTAACAACGCAGAAAATTGTTGAATAAATTTTGCACTTACAGGAATTACAATCGTAATAATCGGCAATATTAATCCAATCCCACCTTGATTGGCTAATAATGGAACCAATTTTAATTGAACGCTAAATACATACATTAAGAAATAACCAATGACGAAAGATGGTAATGAAATTTTAAAAAATAAGATTAATTGAAAAAGTAATTTTACAATTCGCTTTTGACATCTCACCAAAAATATCGAAAACGGAATGGAGATTCCTAATGAAATTACTAGAGTAAAGATTGCCAATTGCATCGAATTCAAAGCGGCTGGAATCATTAATTTCTCAACCTTGATATCAGACATTAGACTCTTGCCAAAATCACCATGAAGAAATTTAAAGAGCCAATTTCCATATTGTACAAGCAAAGGTTGATTCAGTCCCATTTCCTCACGCATAAGTGCAAGAGCTTCTGAAGAGACACGTCCAGTCCCAGCAGACATTTTAACAGAAGCAGGATCACTAGGTGCTAGATGAATGAGTAAAAATACAAAAAATGAAATACCAACAAATAAGATAGATATGGTTAAAATTCTTTTCAAACCTTTAAGCATTCACTACCACTCCTTACTTCTTAGCACATAGTAAGAACAAAGGTGTAGGATTATAAAATTCATCTTTTTCTAGATAAATTCTATGGCTAATCGTTCGATCAATTTGAAGAGATTCAATTTCTTGGTTTAATAAATATTGCACATCCCATTGAGGTCTTACTTCACTTGAAATGGATAGACTTCTTTGAATCAGCTCACATTCTAATAAAGTATCTTGACTTAAATGATGATGAGCATGATGCTGTGCTAAATGACTCGTATCCGTCATACTCGAAGCACCATAATTTCCATCAATATTAATGAGTAAGCCACCTTTTTTTAATACTCGAAGCCATTCATCATAAGCTTTAGGTACATCTGGTAATGTCCAAGTCACGTTTCTAGCAATCACGATATCAAAACTTGCATCTTTAAACTCAAGATTTTGAGCATCCATCACTAAAAATTGCGCATCAAACTTTTCCTGTTTCGCAAAAACAGTCGCTAAATGAATCATTTCCTTTGTTAAGTCAATTCCAATTACTTCATGCCCCAATTGACTTAAAATCCCTGTAAAGAAACCTGTCCCGCAACCAATATCTAAAATTTTTAATGTTTGATTTTGTGGTAAATATTTGGCAAACTCTGTAATCCAACGAGATTTCAATGGACTATGAAATTCTCTTGTTCGTTGCTCTAAAAAAGAAGAGCTTCGATTTGTCCAATAATTTTCAACTCGTTCATGGATAGTTTGTTCTTGTGTCATTACTTATCCTCCTTTACAACTTTGATACAAAACATGGGTGTTGCACCATAATTTAATTGTTCTTCATAATCCCACACTAAATCTCCAAAATTCTCTTCCGTTTCTACTGAAATTCCTTCCTGTGAAGAAAAATAATCGATATCCCATTGCGGTCTTTGTTGATAGGTTAATGGCAATTGTTGAGCAATCCAGTCCATTTTTTCCTCATCAACACCTTCGCCTTGCCAATAATCTTCTAGCTTTTCTTCTATCGCTTTTTGACGCTTTGCTTCAAATTCTTTTTCTAGTGATTCATTTTGAAGAAATGCATACCAATTCGCATCGAAAATGAATAAAGCTCCTTTTGGTTTCAACACCCTTAACCATTCTGAATAAGCTTGCTGTGGTTTTTCTAAATTCCACGTTAAATTTCGACTAACAATAATATCAAAACTTTCTGGCTCAAACTCTAAATTTTGAGCATCCATTTGCATGAGTTGAATACTCGAATATTCCTTGCCATATGTTTGTATATTCTCTTTGGCAACTTCAAGCATTTTATATGAGTAATCAACACCAGTGATATTGCTATATCCCAATTCTTCTAAAATAATTGTGAAAAATCCAGGGCCAGTTCCTATATCTAAAACTTTCAGATTCAGATTTTCTGGTAACAATCGTTTAAATTGTTCTTTCCATTTATCTCTTTGAATTCCCTCTAATTCTTTTTGATTCACTTTGGAATATCCTGAGTAACGATGATTCCAATAATGTTGTATTTCTTCTAACAGGTTCACATTTGTTACTCCCTTTTTATCTTACTTTTGCAATTTCTGTTACAAGTTTATCAAAGAGTTTTTAAATTAACGTTAACAAATAATCACATCAGAATACTATTTTTCATTTGGACGGATGTTAACAAAAAAAGAATTCCAGATTAAATCTGAAATTCTTCTTAATTCATCACTTTTATCGTAATTTTTCTTCTGCCGAAGTCCATTGCTTGTTGTACTTCCGTATAATGTAAATCAATTCGATTTCCTTTAATGTCTCCACCAGTATCACCAGCAATCGCAATTCCATATCCTGGCACTTCCACTAAAGTACCTAAAGGAATTTGCGAAGGATCTACTGCAATAACATTAGGATTCGATCTTAAATCAATCCCCATTGCTGTAAAATTACTTAACCCAGGTTGTTTATAAGAATAAGCTGTTGCTTCTGCTGCAAATTCTTTCCCACTTGATGTAGATTTTACTTCATTTGAAACTACTTGACTCTTAGAAGAAGTCTTTGTAGTCTCAATAGATTCAATTTTATTCACAACGGTTGAGGTTTTGACTTCAGTGGAACTAACTTGTTTTGTTTCTTGAACTACTTCTTCTTTTTTCTTCTCCTCCGGAGCATGATGAGTTGTTGGTTCCATATTTTCACTTAATTGTTGAACTTTACTTTCTTGTTCATGAATTGCAAACAATGCTTCTTTATTATTCGTAAGATTTTGTTTTAACACTTGAATACTATCCGCATAAAGTGTAGATTCTGTTTCTAAATCGACTTGTTTTTTTAATAAACTTTCTTCTGTATTTCTTAATTCCTTTTGCGAATTTTCTAATGTTTGAACTTCTTTATGATAATTTTGAATCGTTAATATATCCGATTTGAATAACTCTTGAATCACAATTAAACGATGAAAGAAATCCGAAATACTTGTTGCTTGAAGCAGTTGAACAAATCGTTGATAAATCACACCACTTGATTGCAAGGCGACCATTCTTTCCTTTACGACCGTTTCTTTTTCTGCTAATTTCTCTTGTTGTTCATATATTTGAAGTTCTAATTCTTTCTGATTGGATTTCAATTCGTTTAAATCTTGTTTCAAACTTACAACTTGTCGATATTTCTCATTTGCAAAATTTAATTTTTGAGAAATTTCTTGTTCTAATTGTTGAATCGATTCTTGAGAAATTTCTTGCGCATGAATGGACATTGGATAACTAGTCCATATTAAACAAGTCATTCCACTAATAATCATGCTTTTTTTTAATCGTTTATCCAGTATCTTTCACCACACTTTCTCCATCGTATTCTCCATTATATAATTTGGATATAAAAAAAACGTAACAACCGTTTTACAGTGTTGTTACGTTTTACCCTTAATCTTTATTCATTCGAAACTTTTTTGAACAAGAAACCATTTACTTTCTCTAAAAGTAAAATACAAACAAATAAAATTATAATAAAAATGGGAATGACGATTATTCCCATATTCCCGTTTAATTGAGCATTTTGAATATTTAGGGTAATCTTCCTGATAAAATCTCAACCGAACGTAAATAATTAAATGGAATAAAATGTGCTACTTTCTGTAGAGGTTCAATGACATTAATACCAAAAACTAATCCACCGATTGAAATTAACGAGATAAATTATTTACTAAAAATAAACTATAATATTTCATCATTGCACCTCTTCTATTCGACAATTTTCAATCTTTACAATTTTATCGCAAACATCCATTAATTCTTCTTTGTAGTGAGAACTTATGGTAATCAATTGTTGTGTTTGGATTTCTTTTAATCGATTGAAGAACTTAGTACGATAATACTCATCTAAGCCATTTGTAATTTCATCCATTAACCAATAGTCTGCTTGACTTATAAATTACATTGCAATTAATAATCGTTGTTTCATGCCTAGTGAATACTTCCGAATAGGTAGATGAATATAGTCAGACATTTCCCAATACTCAATTTCATTCTCTAAATTTTGAGATGAATTCCAAACATTTTGATATAAAGTAAATAATCTATTCCACTCAGATTTCCATCAAACCATTCAATCGTTTCATAATAAAATAGTGAAGAAGGAGCTATGATATGTCCACTATTTACTGAAATTAACCGGCTTATGGCACGAAATAATGTAGTTTTTCCAGAGCCATTAATCGCAACCATTCCATATATATTTCCCTTTTCAAAGGTAAAATCTATATCTTTTAAAATCATTTCTCTTGTTTTTAGACGAACTTGATTCAGTGTAATCATACAAATCCCCACTTTTAACTAATTTACATTTTAACATTGATAT
>CAMYBO010000055.1 GCA_947254045.1 uncultured Granulicatella sp.
TATGGTACTATATCAAATTAGTATGTAACAATAACAGGCCCGTCAGTTACAATGTAATTACGTTAGTTAGAGAAGAGAGGTAATTAATATGACAAAACATGCACCATTTAGATTTGATACAGTAGGAAGTTTCTTAAGACCTGAAAATTTAAAACAAGCTCGTGAGGAGTATGAAAAAGGAAACTTTAGTTACCAAGAATTGAAAAATTTTGAAGATGCGGCAATTCGTGATTTAGTAAAAAATAAATTGCTGCTGGATATAAAGGAATTACAGACGGGGAATTCCGTCGTGCTTATTGGCATTTAGATTTCTTCTGGGGATTAGGAGGAATTAAACGTGTTCAAGCTCAAACAGGATACCAATTCCATGATGAAGTGACTAAGCCAGATTCAGCTACTGTAGTAGGAAAAATTCATGGGCGTAACCATCCATTCGTAGCTCACTACACATTTTTAAGAGATTTAGTAGCAGATAATGATGAAGTCGAAACTCGTATTACAATTCCATTACCATCTCAATTCTATTTTGAATTAATTCGTGATGAAGAACATGTGGAACAATTGAACAGTGTTTATTCAAAATAACTCATTCAGATTCTGCTAGTATTGCTTAACTAGTAACTCTATTTGAAAGTTTGATAATCTATCTAAGAAAAAACGCGCCAAAAATTTTGGCGCGAACTCCCTAGGGAGTTATTGATATATTTTGTTCTATTAATCAAAAAAAGTTAGACTTTTTTGGGGTCACTTCAGAAACATAGTCTTTTTTTGTCGGAAAGAAAGCTATGTTAGAAAATGTGACATAAAAAGTGAGAGAAGCCTTGACTTTTATGTGAGTTGTTTTTACAATACAGCTATCATAGAGAATAAGAGAGGTGTTTGAGGATGGGAGAAAAAGAATTACGACGTTCTTTAGCAGTGTTTCCAATAGGAACAGTCATGAAATTAACGGATTTAACTGCAAGGCAAATTCGCTACTATGAAGAACAACGATTAATTACACCGGAACGTTCATACACTAATCGCAGAATGTATTCCTTAAATGACGTAGATCGTTTGTTAGAGATTAAAGATTACTTGTCAGATGGATTAACGATTGTTGCGATTCAAAAAATTTATTCGAATGAAAAGAAAAATCCGTTAGAAAAACCAACATCAAATGATGCTTTAACGGATGAAGATGTTCGACGAATTTTGTATAACGAGATTATGCATATTGGAAGATTATCTGGACAAGAAAATTTATTATAGAGGTGAATGAGGATGACAATCACACAAGAAGAAATTTTAAAACAAGTAGAGGAAATGGACGTTCGTTATTTACGTTTGATTTTTACAGACATTTTAGGAACGATTAAAAACGTAGAAGTACCGATTACTCAATTGAAAAAAGTATTATCAAATAAAATGATGTTTGATGGATCATCTATTGAAGGTTTTGTACGTATTGAAGAAAGTGATATGTATTTATATCCTGATTTAGATACATGGGTGGTATTCCCTTGGAGTAGTAAACACGGAACAATCGCTCGCTTAATTTGTGATGTATATAAACCAGATGGAACACCATTTGCGGGAGACCCTCGTTCAAACTTAAAACGAATTTTACATGAAATGGAAGAGTTAGGATTTTCTCATTTTAATTTAGGACCAGAACCAGAATTCTTCTTATTCAAATTAGATGAAAATGGCGAACCAACGCTTGAAGGAAATGACCAAGGAAGTTACTTCGATTTAGCTCCAATCGATTTAGGGGAAGAATGTCGTCGTGAAATCGTACTAGAATTAGAAAAAATTGGATTCGATATTGAAGCAAGTCACCATGAAGTAGCACCAGGGCAACACGAAATTGACTGGAAATATGCTTCTGCAGTAGCGGCGTGTGATAATATTCAAACTTTCAAATTAGTGGTTAAAACAATTGCTCGCAAACATGGATTGCATGCAACCTTCATGCCAAAACCAGTATTTGGAATTGCAGGTAGTGGGATGCACTTTAACTTATCATTATTTGATAAAGAAGGAAATAATGCCTTCTATGATCCAAACGGTGAACAACAATTAAGCGATACTTGTCGCTATTTCATTGCTGGTGTCATGAAACATGCGAAAGCATTAACAGCGATTTGTAATCCTACAGTAAACTCTTACAAACGTTTAATACCTGGTTATGAAGCGCCTGTTTATATTGCGTGGTCAGCTCAAAACCGTTCTCCATTAATCCGTATTCCTGAAGCAAGAGAACTTTCTACTCGAATCGAATTAAGAAGTGTGGATCCAGCGGCAAATCCTTATTTAGCAATGGCGGCTATTTTACGTGCTGGTTTAGAAGGCATTCGTGAAAAATTACCAGTTCCTGCTCCAGTAGACCGTAATATTTATGCAATGTCAACTGCTGAAAGAAAAGAAGTAGGCATTGATGATCTTCCAAGTAGCTTAGCAGAAGCAATTGATTGCTTAAAATCTGATACTGTTGTAAAAGATGCATTAGGTGGACACATCTATAGTAACTTTGTAGAAGCAAAGAAATTCGAATGGGCAGCGTATCGTTCTCAAGTAACACAATGGGAATTAAATCAATATTTAAAACTATTTTAGAAGAAAGAGAAGCCGAGCGAAAGCTTGGCTTTTTTGATGCTTGTTAATGTTTAAGAAGAGAATTTTAATTTACTATTTTAAGATTTTTGACAATAGACTTTATAAGTGTCATACTGTTTAATGACAACATTTGAGAGGAAGTTAGAGATGTATATTAAAGATATGAGAAATTCTATAGCAGAATATCATGAGTTTTTACAAACTCAAGGAAACTGTACTCTTTTTCAAACTCCGGAATGGGGTGAAGTGAAAACAAGAGGAGAATGGAGTAATGATCTTCTTTTTGTAATGAATGACCAAGATGAACCAGTTGCAGCTACGATGATTTTATATCGTGCTCTTCCTGTTGTAAAAAGATATTTAGCATATGCTCCAAGAGGGATTGCTACGGATTATCATAACTCAGAACAATTTAAAGAAATCATTAAAACTTTGAAAGCATATTTAAAACAAAAACGAGCATTTGGATTGAAAATCGACCCAGAAATTATGTGGAGAGAACGATTAAATGACTTTTCAATTGTGGAAGATGGAATCAATCAAGAATCGATTCGCCAATTATTGTTAGAAGCAGGATTTGTGAGTCAACCACTAGATTTAGGGTTTGATGGAATTCAACCAAGAATGACGATGATTGTTGAATTAGAAGATAAAGGAAAAGGAATTTTAGATACTTTTTCTTCTAAAGAAAGATATAAAGTTACAATGGCGCAAAAACGTGGAGTTGTTTGTTATAAAGGAACGCTTGAAAATATTGACGATTATGAAGTATTAAATCGTATTACTGCTGAACGCGATCAATATATTGCAAGAAGTAAAGAATATTTAACAACGATTTATGAAACATTACATGCTCACGATATGATGGATTTATATTTTGCAAAAATTGATTATCATGTTGCAAAAGAATCGACAGAAAATAGAATTCATCAAGCTAAAGCAGAAGTAGAAAAAATTGCTTCTCAAGTTGAAAGTACTCAAAATGAGAAAAAGAAAACAAACCTATTGAATCAAAGAGAAAGCTTATTGAAAAATATTGCAAAATATGAACAAGAAGTCATTGAATTAGATTCACGATGTAATGAGTATCCAAATGGGAAAGTGTTAAGTGGAGCATTTGTTGCTACCTATAATGAGACTGCGTATTATTTATATGGGGCGAATATTACAGATGATGCAGGGTTAAATGCGAATAAAGCATTGCAAACATGGATTATGCAACAATTGTATGATGAAAAAGGCATTCGTCACTATGATATGTTTGGTGTTTCAAGTAATGCTGAAGATCATACAGGAATTACAAAATTCAAACAATCCTTTGATCCAACATTAGTGGAGTATATTGGAGAGTTTGATTTACCGATTAATCGCTTCTGGTTTACAATGTTCCAAGATGTTGCTCCGAAAGTAATGGAATGGAAGAGAAAATTATTAATGCGTCGTTCATAAATGATGTACTACTTCAAAAGTTAGGGTAAAAGCTACTTTTGAGGTATTTTTATGCTCATTTTTTAGATATCTTTTTAAGATTTTTGAGAGTTATGGTACAATTATAAGGCGAGTTTGAAGAGCGGAGGTAGATAAATGAAACAAAATCTAACGTTGAAAAAAATGTTATTTATTTCGTTATTAACAGCTCAAGGAATTATTTTGAGTTTACTAGAACAAGCGATTCCTTTTCCTTTTGCGTTTGCACCGGGTGCTAAATTAGGAGTTGCCAATATTATTACTGTGATTGGTTTATATACATTGTCTTTACAAGAAGTTGTATTAGTAGTCTTATTAAGAACCTTGTTGACGGCTTTGTTAGGTGGAACTTTTTCTACTTTACTGTACAGTAGTGCAGGAGCTACGTTTAGTTTGTTAGGGATGTTGCTGATTAAACAATTAGGTCCAAAACGTGTTAGTTTAATTGGAGTCAGTGCGACGGGTGGTATTTTACATAATTTTGGTCAATTAGTGATTGCAAGTTTTATCGCCAAATCTTGGACTGTGTTATTGTATTTGCCAGCTATGTCTATTATAGGGATTTTTGCAGGAATTGCGATTGGTATTTTAGCGAATTATGCTTTAAATCATGTCAAAATATTAAGAACGTATCGTGAAAAACAAGAAATGTAAATTATGAAAAGTTAAAAAAAATTAGACAAAACGTTGATTTTATACTATAATGCTTAAGTGAAAAATTTACAAAATGAGAGGGGATTTCTAATGACGAAAACAAATATTGTTGTTATCGGTGCAGGATTTGCAGGAGTAGCAGCAACAAAGAAATTATCACGTCATTTCAGAAAAGATAAAGATGTTACAATTACTTTAATTGATAAACATCCATATTTAACATACATGACGGAGTTACATGAAGTAGCTGGAGGTCGTGTAGAACCAGAAGCAATTCAATATGATTTGCAAAAACTATTTGCTCGTTCAAAAAATGTTCAATTAGTAACGGACAAAGTGGTTAGCTTAGATAAAACTAAAAAATTTGTTAGAACAACTTACAAATCTTTCCAATATGATTATTTAGTAATCGGTATGGGTGGAGAAGCAAATGATTTTGGTGTACAAGGTGTGAAAGAACACGGATTTACATTATGGTCAATGGAAGATGCAATTAAAATGCGCGAACACATTATTCGTTGTGTAGAACGTGCAGCTAAAGAGCATGTAACTCCAAAACGCCGTGCGTTATTAACATTTACAGTTTGTGGTGCTGGATTTACTGGGGTAGAATTAGTCGGTGAAATCATGGACTGGATTCCAGTATTAGCGAAACAATACAACTTAGATGAAAGTGAATTCTCACTATACATCGTTGAAGCAGTTCCAACTATTTTAAATATGTTAGATGAAAAAGATGCTGCTAAAGCTGAAAAATTCATGACTGGCCGTGGCATTAAAGTCATTAAAGGGAACGGAATTGAAGAAGTAAAAGAAAACAGCATTCGTTTAGTAGACGGTACTGTTATTCCAACTTACTCATTATTCTGGACAGCTGGTGTTAAAGCGAATACTGAATCTGAAGTGTTCGGATTCAAATCTGCTCGTGCAGGCCGTTTAGTTGTAAATGAATTCATGCAAGTAGATGGAGAAGAAAACATTTATGCAATCGGGGACTTAGCATACTACGAAGAACCAGATAAAGAAAATCGTCCAACTCCACAAATCGTTCAAGCAGCTGAACAAACTGGACATACAGCAGCGAAAAATATTATTGCAGATGTAGAAAATGATGCAAAAGTTGCCTATAAAGGAAAATATGATGGATTCATGGTTTCAATTGGATCTCATTATGGAGTAGCTTTCTTAATGGGCAAATATCACTTGAGTGGATTCTTTGCAATGTTGATGAAGCATTTAGTAAACATCAAATACTTCTTAGAAATCTTCTCATTATATTATGCAATTCAATACGTATTCCACGAATTCTTCCACATTAAAGATCGTCGTAATATCTTCCGTGGACATTTATCACGTTACGGAAATGTTCTTTGGGCATTACCATTACGTTTATTCTATGGTGGAATGTGGACAATCGAAGGATTGAAGAAAATCTTTGGTCTTTGGGGTGCGCATAGTTGGATTGATGGAACGCATTTAGCATTCCCATTCCCTTGGTTATTAGAACCAACAAGTGCAGCAAGTGGAGCAGCTGAAACAGTGGCAGCAGCAAGTGGAGCAGCAACACAAACAGTAGCAGAAGTAGCAACTTCATTTGGATTTAACTATTCATATGGTGAACAACCAATGATGGTATTAGATAAAATGCCAGACTGGTTTGCTTCAATTATGCAAATCATGATTCCAAATGTTGAAGTAGCACATGTAATGCAAACAATTATGTCATTTGTAGAATTAGCGATTGGTTTAGCAATTATGGCTGGATTCTTAACATGGATTGTTAATGCAGTAACAGTTGGATTAGTAACAACATTTGTATTGTCAGGTATGTTCTATTGGGTAAATATGTGGTTTATCCCAGCAGCAATTGCTTTAATGAACGGATCAGGACGTGCATTTGGTTTAGATTACTACTTCATACCTTGGTTCCAAAAAACTGCTGGTAAATGGTGGTATGGAACTTCGAAACATATTTATGGTTTCGGTTCAGATAAACAAAAACGTTAAATAAGATAAAAGTCGGCTTTGCCGGCTTTTTGTCTATAGTGATTGGAGAAAAAATTATGGAAATGGTTCATTCAATGTGGAATGAATACCCGTTTTTAAAACAGGAATTAACGGCCATTCGTCAGTTGATGTTAGAAAGTGTACAAATGGGAGATGAAGATATTCACCAAGCGATTGTAACAATGTTGCAGCAAGGTGGAAAAATGATTCGCCCTGCGTATATGATAATATTTGCTAACTGGAGTAAAAATGGGAATCAGCAACAAGTGAGAGCTGTTGCAGCAGCGTTAGAATTATTGCATGTCGCAACCTTACTCCATGATGATGTGATTGATGAAGCAGATATGAGGAGAGGGCAAGAGACGCTGAATTCTCGTTATGGAAATCGTGTGGCGATTTATGCAGGAGATTTTGTTTTAACGAGTTGTTATCAACTTCTTTCAACGTATTTGTCTGATTTAGAGGGGATTTCACTTCCGACAAATGGAATGGCACGAGTAGTTGAGGGCGAATTAGCTCAAATGAGAAATCGTTATCGCTATGATTTAGGACTTCAAGAATATTTGAAAGGAATTGAAGGAAAGACGGCTCAGTTATTTATGGTTAGCTGTTATATGGGAGCACAATTAGGACAAATGGATGATGCTTTTAGAGCTAAGAAAATTGGGCAGCAAATTGGGATGGCGTTTCAAATTTTAGATGATATTTTAGATTATCAAGTAACGCCTGAAGAATTTGGAAAACCTGTGCTAGAAGATGTTGCGCAAGGAGTCTATACAGCACCATTAATTTATGCAATGGACAAAGAGTCTCAAAAAATCATTCCGTTATTGGAGAAAAAACAAGAAATTTCTGAACAAGAAAGAGTATTATTAAGAAAATTAGTACATGATTCTGGTGGCTTGCAACAAGCTCAACAATTAGCACAGCAATATACGAAACAAGCATTATCTCAAATTGATCGTTTGCCAGAAAGTGATATGAAGGCAATGTTAGCGCAATTAACGAAACAATTGTTAGAGCGTACAATGTAAAAAAGAAGAACTCCAATTGATAGCAATGTAGACTATTGATTGGAGTTTTTATGTATGAAGATAGGATGTTTTTACTATTGTTTAACATCGGTTTTACAGGTATTGTTAGAATTTGCAATGAGTTATAGGA